>JAYUFF010000490.1:0-1970 GCA_043738825.1 Schlesneria sp. | reverse complement strand
GACTCGACCCCAGCCACACGAGCTCAATCTCGGGACGTTGTGGCGAGCCGATTCCTGAGGAACTGGCTCGAAACAACTTTCCGGTTTCACACGGGGATTCTGTGAGCGGCAGGGCGCTACCCGCCGGTGTTTCCAACTCAACGGCGGCTAGCGCCCTGCCGCTCACGGGAAGTTGTTTCAAGCCAGTTCCTAAACGTCTCTCATCAGGCCGCGTGGAGTAGAAAAGTGCGAAGTACAAAGTGCAAAGTGTCAGCCGGGCAGCAAACGTGTCCACTTTGCACTTCGTACTTTGCACTTCTCACTTTGCACACTCCTCCTTGGTGGCGGCTTGGCCGCGTTAGGATTGAGCAGGAGTCAGCCCGATGAACATCAATCCCGTCCAAGTCGCGATTACGGTTGTGGCCATCGTGGCGATCATGTCGCCGCTGTTGTTGTGGGCCTATCAGGCGGGGCGCTTGACGAGTGCCACCGGCCAGACGTCGCGCTTCGATCGTGTGGTGGCAGAGGTCCATCTCAACGACACCTGGTGGCGAGCCGAATTCGATGCGGAGGAGGCCGGCGCTGCGCCTCACGTCGCCACGCTGCATCTGCGTCAGAGGGGTGCTCGCGTGTTTGGAGAGGCCCAGTCAGCGGATGGCTCACGGCATTCGTTGGAAGGATTGCTGCACGGCCGCTGTTTGTGTTACGTCGCTCTGGACGACGACCAGCGCGGCGAACGATCCGGTACGGTCCAGGCGGAAGTTTTATCGGGCGAGTCTCAAATGATCGGCGTTCGCAGTCGCTGGTCCGGGGCTCCGCAGGGCCTGTTGATGCGCAGGGCGACGTTCACTCGATTGAACAGCGCCGCAATGGCCCTTGAACAGCCCGTCAACCGTTAGACGGATGCCCGTCAAACCGGCGACACATTCCGACGAACGTCATTCGTCGTCCGACGCCAGTCCGTGATGATGCCGGAAGACCGCCGCAGCCTCACGCGCGTGGCGATTCGGCAGCATCACTCGGGGCATCTCGATGCCGTGACCGAGCTGGATCGCGACGCCTCGGGTTCTCCGCCGAGTGGCTGCCGTGGCCTGAACTCGTCAGCAGCCCGGTCAATCCGAGCGACCCTCACAACCGGACGGAGTTGTTGAGGCGAGCCGCTCACGCCGCAAAGTTCGTCTCGCGAAGAACGCGGTTTGCGTGGCTGGTTCTGTGAGCGGTGTTTCTGACGCATCGCGATCCCGGCTCAACCGGCCAGCCACCGGGCGAGCATCCCAGGGGGACCACGGCCATCGTCGATGGCATTTCCAGATTTCCTTGTAGCAATTCGGAAGGAAGACAGATGTTTGGACCGAAATCGAAAAAGCCCGAGCCGACGATGACCGCAGCCCCAGTCGCGCCCGCGAGCTTCAAACCCGCACCGGCTGCTGAAGGCGACGACAATCCATCTTCGAAGGGGGGGAAAACGACCATGCAAAATGTGATTGGCAAAGGGACCGTGATCGAAGGCAACATCGTCGCCGAGGGCGATCTGGTGATCGAAGGGACCGTGCGCGGCGACGTGACGACCAAGACCTCACTGCTGATCGGGCCGTCGTGCGTCGTCGAAGGCAACATCCTGGCTCAGCACGCCGAAGTCGCGGGACGAGTCAAAGGGACCGTACAGGCGTTGGGGCTGCTGGTCATCAAATCGTCGAGCATGATCGACGGAGACGTGCTGACCAAGAACCTGAACGTGGAATCCGGCTCGACATTCAACGGCCGCTTCACCGTCGGTTCGGTCACCAGCACCGAGATGAAGCCCGCGAAGAAGCCGGAGTCGGTCGCCGTTGGCAACGAACTCGGCGACGCCCGTCGCGCGCTGCCAGTTCCGACACCCGGCTTCGCCAAGGTGTGAAGCTGTGTCCGGTCTGGAGCCCAGGCCGAAGTCCGGCTTAGCCTTGTTAGCCGGACTTCCCTCCTGCGGGATGCACCCCCGAATGAAGTCCGGC
>JAYUFF010000489.1:0-1972 GCA_043738825.1 Schlesneria sp. | reverse complement strand
AGGCCAACAGCCTTGATGCGGACGGCCGGAACTGGACGTATCTGCCCTACGGACCGTTTGCCACGTTGGAAGACTTTTTTGTCTGGCTGAGCGAGTCGGCTGCCAAGAGTGATCCCTTGTTCTTCGCCATCATCGACAAGGCGCACGGCAAGGCGGTGGGAGTGGCCAGCTATCTGCGGATCGATCCGCGACACGGTTCGATTGAGCTCGGGCATCTGAATTTCTCGCCGCTGCTCCAGCAACAGCCCGCCGCCACCGAGGCCATGTATCTGATGATGGACCGCGCGTTCGGACTCGGCTACCGCCGGTACGAGTGGAAGTGCCACGCGCTGAACGAGCCGTCTCGCCGCGCCGCGCAGCGACTCGGCCTGTCGTTTGAAGGCGTCTTCCGCCAGGCCGCAGTCTACAAGGGAAGAAGCCGCGACACCGCCTGGTACGCCGCCATCGATCAAGAATGGCCGGCTCTCCAGAACGCATTCTCGCGCTGGCTCGACCCGGCCAATTTCGACGAACACGGTCGGCAACGAGTTGCCTTGTCGATGCTGACCGCTCCCATTCTCAAGCAACGCGGGTAGTTTTTCCGGACCGGTTTCGCCGACCACTTCCATGATCGTTGTCGTCTGTTCATGCCGTTGACTCGGCAACCAGTGGAACCGGCTCGATGTCACGGGTGCAGTCGTTCATTGGTGGTCGATTTCTGATCCCAGTCTTCGTTTGTCGGCAATCGCGAAGCGATGTCAGCGAATAGCCGTGGGCGTCAGCCCACGGAAAACCGTTCCATCCAATGGTTGAGCCGCAAAGCGGCGGCAGTAGGCACGGAGACGATCAGCCTGCCTGCTGTCGCCGCTTCGCGGCTCTGGCCCGGGTTGCCGTCCGACCCGTGGGCTGACGCCCACGGCTATTCGCTACCGTCGCCTTGCGATTCCGACCACCAATGAGCGACTGCATTCCGACGCAACTCGCAGTGCTCCGACTGGACTCGTCAAAGGTTCGCGCGGCTGTAGAATGCGGTCGAGCTTTGAAAGGTTCATGTTCCGCACCGATTGAAGGAGCCGAGTCATGCCCGCGACCGCCGAGGAGATCGTCTCCGCCGCCATTCAACTCCCCGAGTCGGACCGTCTGGCCATCGTCAGCCAACTTCTGGAAACAATGGGGGACGAAGACCACCTGCCCAGCGTCGATGATCCCGATTTCGTTGATGAACAGCGGCGACGCCGAAACGATCTCGCCGACGCTGTTCCGTGGTCGCAACTGCGCGGCGAGGACTGACGCCGATGGACTCAGTTCGATTTCATCGGCTCGCTGGATTGGGCAGCACGGAGCCTCGAATGAAGCGTTTCGCTGCTTGGTGCCTCGCCGCGCAGATACTGCTCTTCACAGCCGAGTCCTTTGTCAACGTCAGCATCGCGGCGGATCAACCTATCGATGAACGGGCCGCCGCCGAGTTCTTCGAGAAGAAGATTCGGCCGCTGTTGGCGAAGCACTGTTACGAATGCCACGCTCACGACAAGGCGGGCGACAGCGGGCAGTTGGCCGTCGATTCGCGAGCGGCCCTGCTGAAGGGAGGCGATCGCGGGCCGATCCTCGTGGCGGGAAAACCCGACGAAAGCCTGCTGCTCAAGGCGGTGAAGTACGGCGATCCCAAGTTGCAGATGCCTCCCAAGGGGAAACTGCCCGACGCCGAGGTTGAACTGCTCAACAAGTGGATCGCCGACGGAGCCTTTGTTCCCGAGTACGGAGTCGCGGCGCAGAAGAAGGGACGCGAGATCGACTGGCCGAGTGCGCGGCAGTTCTGGTCGTTCCGGCCACTGACGCGCGGGCCAATCCCTGATGCGCGGAGTGCAGATCTCGCCTCACCGCTCGACGCCTTTGTGCTGGCGAAACTCCGCGAGCACAACCTCGCTCCTGCTCCGACTGCCGACAAGCGGACGCTCATCCGGCGGTTGGCCTTCGACTTGATCGGCCTCCCACC
>JAYUFF010000488.1:0-1974 GCA_043738825.1 Schlesneria sp. | reverse complement strand
TCGGGCAACGCCGCGCTGCGGCGTTTGTTGGACCAGTGGTTCGACACGCTGGGCAGTCGTCCGAGGATTCGCGGCGAGTTCGCCGACAGCGCGCTCCTCAAAGCCTTCGGCCAGTTCGGCGAAGGTTTGTTCGCCACCCCCAGCGCCGTCGAAGCCGATGTCAAACGGATGTACCGCGTCGCCGTGGTCGGTCGCGAGGACTCACTGCGAGAACGCTTCTACGCCGTCTCCGTCGAGAAGCGTCTGAAGCATCCCGTCGTGGTGGCCATCTCCGAAGCCGCGCGGACGACACTGTTTCGCGAATGAAGTATTCAGGTTAAATCTCGTTGAACGCGGACAAACCCTTCGACCAGTTCCTCATCGAACAGATCGCCGGGGACGAGACCGACTCCGAGAACCGCTGAGAGTTGTCGGCGAACAAAACGCGAGGAAGGCCCCCCGGAAGGGGGCGGATATTTCAAGCGACAAGGAAACGGGTGAGATGGCCCCGTCGAATCAAACAGGAGTGGCATGTTAAAGAGTTGGAGTACGATGTCATGAATGAGAATCAAGTGTGCGAACGACTGGACCGAATCGAAGACCTTCTGCGGCGACTGGCTCCAGAGCGAGTCGCGCAGAGGTCTTACTCGACGGCCGACGTGGCGAAGCTGCTCGGCAAGGCCGAGTTCACCGTGCGGGAATGGTGCCGCCACCATCGCATCCACGCCGACAAACGCCCCTGCGGTCGCGGCAACTCCCAAGAGTGGATGATCTCGCACGAAGAACTGACGCGCATTCAAGCCGAAGGACTGCTACGTCCCAAACACGGACTGTAAGGCCACCTGCTGAACGTTCGGGAAGAGATGCCGATACCGCTTCCGCATCTCCTCCGTCTGATGCCCCGTCCAAGCATCGATCATTCTCTGGTCGATGTTTTGGCTGGCGCAGTTGGAAATGAACGAGTGCCGGAAGACATGCCAGCCTCGAATTTTCTCCCACCGGCTACCGGCGAGAGTTTGTGTGAAGTGACGCGATGCCTCTTCAACGTCTAACGGTTCTCCCTCGATGCTGAACGTGGAGCGGCCTTTCACACCCGCCAGCCAGCCCCGCATCGCCCGTTGCAGTCGTCCTGTGAGCGGAACTCGTCTCATCGTCCGTTTGCCGCGACTCCGCTTGAGTTCCCGCAGTTGAACGCTGTTCGCCGTGAAGTCGAAGTCGGTGACCTCCGAACGCATGATCTCGCTCCGTCGCGCTCCAGTGTGAGCCGCGAGGACGAACATCGGATAGATGGCGGGATGGCGTGCGTGCTGCTCCGCAAAGTCGAGCACCTGCTCGATCTCACTGGCCGAGAGATACAGTCCCTCCCAGAGTTCCGCCTGCTCGGTCTCCGACAGTCCGCCGAGTTCCAATTGCCGCTCGATCTCGGCCCACGTTTGGAACGGCGATTTGTCCTCGGTCTTCGGAAATCGCAGCCCCTTGTTCGGAAAGGCTCCCTGGAGCAGTCCCATCCGGACACCCCATGTCCAGACACCGCTGAAGCTGGTCAACTCCTTCTTGATCGTGACCGGGCTGACCGTCTTGTCGCGCCGTCCGCTCTCGCGCGAACGAGCATCGGCGTAGCGTTGCAGATCGGCGAACGTCATTCGGTCCACGCGGAATCGGTCGCCGAGAACTCGCCGCAAGTGCTTCAGGTGAGTCTTGAGCGTGTCGATGGTGTTCGCCTCCAGCGAACCCAACGGGAGTTGATCGAGATACTGCTGGCACAGTTTCGCAAGGGCGAGACCGACCGTGAGTTCGACGGGCAGTGTGAGTTTCCCATCCGACAACAGAAACGTCATCGGGTCCGCATCCGGCGGAAGTTTGAGGTCACCCTGTTCGATGAGTTTCATTCGCCGTTCCACCCGGTCGGCCAGTTCCTGCGCCGCCTTGGCATCGTTGGTTTGCAGGGATCGCTTCAGCTTCCGGCTGCCGAATCGAATGCCCAAATGAAACTGA
>JAYUFF010000487.1:0-5246 GCA_043738825.1 Schlesneria sp. | reverse complement strand
CTCGCCCCATTCCGATGGGGAGAGGGCTAGGGTGAGGGGCAAGCCAAGAAGAGAAGACCCCTCACCCTCACCCTCTCCCCGCAAAGCCGGGGCGAGGGGAAATGCGAAAGTGCGTTGTGGTACTCAGTGAGGAATCAGTGATGTCGTCGGCGAGTCTGCCCGTGGCGTGCGGCTTGGTGCTGGTCGGCGTGGGGCTGTCCTTTGCCCCCGATGGCGTGGCGTCTCGACTGCGCGGCGCGGTGGCCGATGCCATGCGACCGGGCCAGCAGGCCGTTGGCGCGACAGGCGACTCCCTGCGCGAGGGGCTGGCGTCACTCACTTCGCAGCCCGCGCGAACGCAACAGCGCGAGTTGGCTCGATTACAGCGGGAACTCGACGACGCGAAGGCTCGCAGTACGGCGCTGGCGGCTCGTCTGGCGAAGGTCAACGAAGAGCGTGAACACGAGTCCGCGCTGCCGACTGCGATGAGCCGGCTGCCGCGGTTGGCTTCCGCCTCACTTATTGAGGCGGCTGTGTTGGGCGAAATGATCGCCGAGCAATGGCGAAGTGGGAAACTCCTCGATCGTGGCGAAGCGAACGGCGTGCGTGAGTCGTCACTGGTTGTGAACAGCCGTCAGCCGCTCGTCGATGTCGGGCAGGATGGCGAGCTGTCACCGGAAGACTCGGTGCTGATGGGCCGCAGCGTGATCGGCAAGATCGAGCGGGTCGGTCGGTGGACCAGCACGTTGCTGCTGTTGACCGACGCGGCGTATCGCGGTCGCGCGCAGTTGATTCAAGAAGCGGAGACCGGCTTCGTGTTCGGGGCACGCGGCATTCTGAAGGGACAGGGAGGAACGCTCTGCAAGCTGGAAGGAATTGCCGCGACAGAATCCGTTCGAGTCGGCGATGGCGTCTACACGGCAGACCGCGACGGCCTCGTTTCGACTCCGCTGTACTACGGCAAAGTTGTTGAGGCGACACTCGGTCCCGACGATCGCGAATGGAAAGTCCTCGTCGAACCGGCTCCGTTGCCGAGTCGATTGACCTCGGTGCAGGTTCTGCGAACAACGATTAACTCCGGACGATTGGCTGCCAAATGAACAAGATCGTCACGATGTCGTCGCGTCGTTCGATCTGTCTTGGCATGGCCGTGAGTGTTTGTCTGCTGTCCGGTTGCCTGCATTTCGGACAGTCCACTTGGAAATTGACGAGTCGAGAAGAGATGCGGAGAGTCGTTCTGGAGCATGTGCCGCTGGGAACGAACGTCAACGCGGCACAGAAATTCATGGAAGCGGAAGGATTCTCGTGCGAACGGTTGAAAATGGAAGCTTTCCCAACCGGGGGGGTGATTGGCGACGAGCCGGAAGACCTCCCAGAATCTCCGTCTGGAGTCGACTTCCTTGAGTGCGTCCGTGAGCAATCGGCAGGTTTCTTGATGGGGCGAATTTGGTCGGTGCGCTTGCTGCTTGAGGATGAGACCGTCAGCGACATACGCGTTTCTGTTTACATAGACGGACCGTGAACTCATGGGACGACATTTCACGATTGCTGGGCTGATCTATCTGACGATCGCGTTGCAGAGCGGCGAGATTGTCGGATGGACCACTGTCGCCGGCCATCCCTTTCTGCCGGCGTTGACTCTGATCTTCATCGCGTTTTGGTGTGAAGGTGCCGCCGCAGTCATCTGGTCGGCAGGTGTCGGCCTGCTGCTTGACGGTCTGTCACCGGAACGGTTGGGTGTGCAACTCGCGCTCACGGCAATGATCGGTCTCGGTTTGCAGATGCTGAAATCAGCAAGCCGCTCACGGGGAGTGATGGCAATCGCGGCGATGGCCTTCCTGACCACAACGGTCTGGCGTGCGCTGTCACCGATGACTTACGCGGTCCTGGCGGGCCGAGTCGTCGATCCGGTTCAGGTGCTGGTTGCAGCACTCGGCGACGCGATGTGGACGGCAGGTGTTGCCGTGATGTTTGTCATGGTGAGTCGTTGGCTGTTGGGCGGTTCTTCTCGGCGCGAGACTTCGGTCGTTGGACTTTCCAATCGCTGGGACATGGTGGCGGACTGATCGCAATGTGGAATCGTTTGGCAACGGCGTGGCAGAGTGGCGACTCGCGGCAGGCGAGCGGGTGGGATGCGGACCGCGCACCGGGCTTGCGGTTGGTGCTGTTGTGGCTGGGAATGATCGTGCCGTTGTTTGCCGTCGCCGCGAGGATGATGCAGCTTCAAGTCGCGCTGCGCGATGATTTCGCGAACGGTTTCGAGCAGACCTACGAAGTGCGGGAGGAAATCCCGGCGCGCGACGGTCGCATTCTGGCGGCGGACGGCAGCGTGCTGGCGGGCGAAGTCGAGCGGTACGACCTGCAAGTTCACTACCGACTCGTGCAGGAGCTGGCCGACCCGCGCTGGTTGCGTGGCGAGGCGTTGAAACGACTCAGCCGCCTCGAACGTCGAGACAAGAAACTTGTCGAGGTCGAAGAGCAGCGAGTCCTCTCGCGCCGCGAGGAACTCTGGAACTCGCTCGCCACGCTGACAGATCGCGATGTCGCGCAGATGGTCTCCGCCCGACAAGCCGTTCAGCAGCGAGTTGCACAGATTAAGCAGGCCGTGATCCGCTTCCGCGAACAGCGTGACGAAGGGCAGGCCGACGCGGTGCCGCTCGCGTCGCTGACTTCGGGTGGCGGCTGGCAGGTCGTGTGGGATCGAGCTTGCAAGGAGTTGACGGAGCCGCCGAGCCGGCCCATCCATTCGGGACCAATCGCCGAGGAGGAAGACTATCACACGATTGTGACCGACGTGGATGCCGACACGAAGGCCGAGATCGAAGCTCACCCCGAACGATATCCCGGCGTGAAGATTGCCGTACAGAGGCGGCGCACTTATCCCCAGGGTGAACTCGCCGCACACCTGATTGGCAGCCGCACTCCGCTGACACCAGAAGAGGACACCGCACGTCGCGAGAAACATCCGCAGGGCGATCCGCTCGATTACCGCGCGGGAGACCGCATCGGGCGCAGTGGCCTCGAACTGCAATACGACTCGCACCTGCATGGTGTTCGTGGCGAGCGGCGTCTGGTCAAGAATCGTCGCGGTGAGGTTGTCAGCAGCGAGGTGTTGCGTGAACCGCAGCACGGTCGCGATCTCGTGTTGACGCTGGACGCCGACGTGCAACGTCGGGCGGAGCGGTTGCTCGATCAGACTCTTGAAACGGTGACGCTGGCGGGTGTGACCGACGACGAATCGCATCAGGGGAGGGCGAGTGAAGCGACCTGCCCGCAAGGCGGATGTCTCGTCGCGATTGATGTTCACACGGGTGCGATCCTGGCCGCCGCCGCTGCTCCGCGCTTCGATCTCAATCTGTTGGTGACTCCCGATCAAGGTCGATGGCGCGATTTGCTGGCCGATCCGCGCAAGCCGCTTTTCCCGCGAGCGACTCAGATGGCGCTGGCTCCGGGATCGGTGTTCAAGGTCATCACGGCGGTGGCTGCTGTCGAGAGTGGCAAGGTGCAACCCGAGACCCCGATCTATTGTCAGGGCTATCTTGACCGTCCCGATCAGCATCGATGTCTGACGTATCGGCACTACAAACTCGGACACGGCGAGATGCGGCTGGCCGATGCGCTCTGTCGATCGTGCAACGTCTACTTCTTCACGGCGGGACGACGTATGGGACCGCAGACGCTGGTCGATTGGGCCGGTCGCTTCGGGATCGGCCAACCGACGGGGATCGACCTGCCCTCAGAATCGGCCGGGCGATTGCCGTCGCCTGAAGAGACGAACGAAGGCCAGCGCCGTCGCTGGCATCCGGGGGATACACTGGGGTTGGCGATCGGTCAGTCCGAGTTGTTGGTCACGCCGATGCAGATGGCTCGCGCGATGGCGGCCATCGCCAACGACGGGCAACTCGTCACGCCGCACCTCGCAGGGGAAGCGGGGCCGGCCACACTTGATGATTCGCGAACCTTCCGCCCGGTGTTCGCTCATCCCGAAGCGGAGCCGATCACGGGACTGCATCGTGAGACACTGGCGGCAGTGCGTGAAGGGCTGACGATGGTGGTTCACGATCCGCGCGGCACGGCCTTCAAAACTGTGCGGCTCAAGGATGTGACCATCGCGGGCAAGACGGGCACGGCTGAAACGAATGGAGCCGATCACGCCTGGTTCGCGGGTTACGTTCCCGCCGAACGACCTCGCATCGCGTTCGTCGTCGTGCTTGAGCACGGAGGCTCGGGAGGCAAGTCCGCCGGCCCGGTGGCCCGTCAGTTTGTGAGCAGCCTGCTCGAACTGGGCCTCGTCACTCCGACGGCTGATCTGGTACGAGAGTGATTGGGGTACCACGATTCTGGCTTGGAAATGAACATGCGGTTCATCGGGGCATCCTGCCCCGATGAACCGCACGCTACAACGATTCCGACCGACGTTGAGCCGTCGGCATTCTGTCTCTTAGCAGCGTCCGCGCGAGGCGCGGAAGCCGTACTCGGTGGCGAACCAATTGGCATATCGTTCGCGCGCGACCGAGTTCGTGTTGCGCTGGTCGTTCACGTGGCCGATCTCGTGGATCAGCACGTTGTTCAAGTAGAAGTCGCGGATCGTGTCGAGGGTCCATGTCAGACGCCATGCGCGTCCGATTTGGGACCACTCGCCACCAAACATGCGAGCTTCGACCAACTGCTGCGGCGTCGGGGGCCGTTGGTACGTCTCCACGAGCGATGCCTCCATGGGATAGAGGTAGACATTCGGTCCCCACTGCATCCCATACAACGGAAAGAACTGCCGTTTGCGAGTCATCGTACTGAACTGAATGACCTCAATCTGGCGTGTGAACTCCGCAGGGAGCTGTGATACTCGCGCCTGGACGTCGTCGATGTTAACGGGATGCAGAAAGTTCTCACCGGCCGGTTGCGTGAGGTACTCAATCACTTCCCTTCCGCGCGGCTCGTGCCAGGCTTCGGGAGCACCGAAGTGAGACGAGCGGCTACCACTCACATGGCCGCGCTGGCGATAGGCGACGTTTGGACGAGTCGAACTGACTCGCGCGGAGTCTGCGCCGTGCAGTGACCTCGCGTGTTGTTGCTGATGATGAGTTTTCGACAATCGCGACGACATGATGCCACCTGCTGGTTCGCAGCCGACAACCGTTCCACAAAACTGACACAAGGTCATTCACAATGAGGGGGCAAGGACCACGAGAGGGAGGCGTGGGGTGGTTGCTGGCAGGTAAGACCATGATGGGCATGGGAGGGGCCTCGGGCAACTGTACAGTTTAAGC
>JAYUFF010000486.1:0-1978 GCA_043738825.1 Schlesneria sp. | reverse complement strand
GACACCATTTCGCGTTCGAGGTCCAGCATGTCCAGACACCGCAGCACATGATCGTGAACGTCCTGAAAGTAGACCAGCGTGTTCGGGGAAAACATCGGGTGTTCGCGTCGCAGAAAGACGTGGAACATCTCGCGCAGCGGGTAGACCACCCGCCGCAACGTCACCAGCGTCCGCTTCAAGCGGAGCAGGCTCTGCACGGCCCGGGGATTCAACTGCGTGAACATTTCGATCTCGATCTCATCGAGCTCGTCCTCGATCCGGTCGATGACCGGAAAGTAGCCGTCGATGATGGCGTCCATCACGGCATAGGCGAGAAACCCCGCTCCTTCCTGCAGCATCGCCCCGCCGCGCGTCCAGCGACCATAGGCGTCTTCCAGCGCGGGCACCCGGCCGCGATGCAGCGTGACGACGTAGTTCCGGCCGATGAACAAATCGACTTCCGCAGTCCGCGCCTCGTGATCGTCGGCAGCGGGCACCAGGGCATACGTCACGACAAACAGGTGCCCCTTGTACTCATCGACCTTGGGACGCTGCTCCCCTTTGGCCACGTCTTCGAGCGCCAGCGGATGGAAGCCGAATTGCTCCAGCAGCATCGACAACTCGTCCGGCCCCGGATCCTGCACGTCGATCCAGACGATATTGTCGGCCTCGCGGATGTAGCCGCCGATGTCTTCGATCGGCACGCCCCGTTCCAGACAAACGCCACCGAGACAGGCGACCGTTTTCACAATGGCAGCGGGGGCGGGAGTCGGCGATGGAACCACGTCTTCGTGATCGCGCAGCGGAGTTGTCGGGTCAGTCATTGTGATTCCACTCGTCCAGACTGCATCGGCGTTACACGATAATCCCCCGCCCGCACCATTCATCTGCGTTGCCGTCCACCATCGCGCATCAAGCCCTTGCGCTCAGCGGCCGAGCAACATCTTGCCACCTTACCGATGTGAGTCAATGTGGCTGAATGTCTCGCCACAGGGCGGCGGGAACGAATCTCGACAAGTGGCCGACGTTTGTTGTCGCGATGATGAAATCAGGGACACCCAGCGTCAGAGCCTGACCGGCCAGAATCATGTCGGCATCAATGGTGTTGTCGCCTGCCGTCGGCTGGCCTTGCTGGCGAGCAACTGACCACAGCCGGGCCGCTTCGCGCATGGCCGGAGTTGTGATGGGGAGGAATTCCGCCTTGCTTCCCAAGGCATCGAGCAGCGCGAGTCCGCGCGGCTTGTTGGCCCGCAACAGTTCGCGGCGGATTTCGTAGTCGGCGATTTCGAGAATGATCACTCGCGTTCCAGCCAGCACGAGCGTCCGCAACCATTGAGCGCAGGCCACCGCTTGCGAGGAGGGATTGGGGTTTGTGACCAGACCGAGCGGTCCCGCATCCAGTACCACAACTGAAGCGGCTACCATGTCACGCCCTTCAACTCGGGCGGATACAGACGACGATTCGACGGGCGATCCGCGTCGAGTTGTTGCAGCACGTCATCGTCCGGCTGCTCCGACGAGCCGGCATCGATCCACGCTTGCAGTTCGGCAGCCAACTCCTCGCGCCGAACGGCTGCCGGGCGACTCAGTTCGAGGACGCTAATCGCATACTTTTCGATCGGCACCCCCTGCACAGCGGCCTCCTGTGCAAGCCGAGTCTCCAGATCGGGCGAGAGTTCCAGCGTCAGTGTCATGTTGCCTCCCCCATTTTCCTGTTCAGAGATCGTCATGCTGGCTGAGCCACTGACTTGGACGCCAGCCGTCGCTGCAACTCGACAATCTCTTTCCGAACGGCATCGTTCTCGGCGGACAACGTCTGAATCCGTTGAGTCACGTCACCAAGCTGAACCATCACGCGGTCCACTTGAGCATGAAGGGCATCGAGAGATTGTGCCGACGTTGGCCGCGAGAGCACTGCCACTTCAGCACGATCCCGTTGCGCGTACCACTCGTTGAGTTGAGCCTGTTCTTCCGCAGTCAACTCGACTCCGCGAGTCGC
>JAYUFF010000485.1:0-5258 GCA_043738825.1 Schlesneria sp. | reverse complement strand
GCCATCCCGGTTGTCCCCTCGACACGCCACTTGATCCCGATGTCGGCGGCGGCTCCCTCCTTCGCGGGACCGGCCCAGACATCGTCGCAACTCATCGCACGCAGGCCGTTCGCATATTCGAGGATGTACAGACAGATGCCGTCTTCGTGAGCAAACTTTGTGCGCGGGTCGGGACGCACGCTGGCGAAGACTCGCACGGGATCGCCGAACCAGAAGCGGAACGTGTCGAGATGGTGAATGCTCATGATCCGCAACGTGACCCAGCCCTGTCGCTCCTGCCACGGCATCCAGTGCGGAATGGCTCGCATGTCGATCGTGGCGAGAACCGGCGGCCCCAGGTCGCCGCGCGTCAGCAGCGATTTGCAGGCTCTGACCGACTGGTCGTACCGCATGTTTTGATTGACCGCGAGCGTGATCCCCGCCTCGTGACAGAGCCGCACGATTTCACATGCCTCGGCATAATTGACACCGAGCGGTTTCTGAGCCAACACGCCTCGAACGTGATCCGCGTGCTTCACGACTTCGCGCACGACCTCGATCTGCACATTGGGCGGCACGGCAATATCGACGACTTCCACGGCGGGGTTCGCCAGCAGTTCGCGATAGTCCGAGTAGACGTTGGGAATCGCGTGACGACTCGCCACCGCTTCGGCCTGCTCGCGCCGTCGCGCGGCGATCGCGACCGGGTTGAATCCCGCCTGCCGATACGCGACGAGCTGGCAGTCGGCCATGATGAATCCCGCGCCGATGCAGCCAATACCTGGCGACGTGTCGCGCGGCAGACGCGGAAGGTATTCGAGATCGTGATCCATGCGAGGCCTCTCCAGATGAATGAGGCTCGGCATGGTAACGGGGCACGCTGCGACATCCCACGCAGGACATTGCTTCACTCAGGACCATCGCCTTGCTGAATCCGAAAATGGGGATTGCCCTGTCGCCTTACTCGGTCGCGCTGGCCGGGATCGTGACCGATGTCGTTCGCGCCGTCTCGTCGATGCGCTTGATCGCGCGCGCGGCGGCCGTGCGGACTTGTTCGTCCTCGTCATCATCGAGCTTTCGCAGCGTTACGAGGCAGGAAGAGGCGAGCTTGCCAAACTCACCGAGCGTGGTGGCTGCTGCGGCTCTCACGCGCGAATCGGCGTCGCGCAGGGAGCGGCTCAGTGCGCTGACGGCCTCTCTGCCGGCAGGCCCGACGTTTCTCAGCGATGTCGCGGCGGTAATCCTCACGTTGACATCGTCATCGGCCAGCAACGCGGTCAGGACCGGAGCCACCCGTTCCGCATGGCCCTCAAAAGTCGAGAGTGCCGCCGCCGCGTTGACTCGGGCAAACGTCGATTCATCGCCGAGCAGCTTGAGCAGACCTTCCGCAGCGGGTGAGGCATCGGGGCCGAGTTGAGCCAGAAACATCGCGGCCAGTTCGCGTGCGACGTTGTTCGTATCGGACAGTCGCTCGGCCAGCGCGGGGACCGCCGCCAGACCGAGTTCGTGCAACTCGCCCTCCAATTTCGTCCAGGTCGCCGCGTCACCGGACTCGGCGGCTTGGATGAGGCTCGCGAAAGTCTGTTTCGCTCGCGCGGCGGTGTTTGCCAGCGGAGACTCCGTCGAGGGGACGACCGTCAAATCCGGCAGCTCAATGGCGGCGGTGGCTTCGGATGTTGCGGGAGTTGCCTCGCGCGAACGGTTCTCCGAGCGGGAGGCCTCGCGGCAACCGATCACCAGCCCCAACAACGCAACTTGCCAAACGTGCGATCGACGGTGCATGACGAATCCTCAATTCTTGAGTGGAACGCGGCGGACTATTCGGACTGGCAGCGGAAGCGAACATCGGTCGCCTCGCACGCCGTGGCCAGGGACATCTGGTCGATGTTCACGTCTGCCAACTCCTGAGGCGAGTCCAGTTTTGTCGCGCGATAGCGACCGGGTTGCAGGCGGATCGACTGGCCGGTTCGCTGCCGGACGATCCGCTCGATTTCCTCGGAGGTCGGAGATTTCGAGGACGTGCGAATGGGAGTCCATCCGTGCTTCGATGGCTGAACATTGACCTGCGACTCGGGCGGCAGATAGATCGTGCCGTTGTTGAAATCGACCGCGAACGCGATCACGCCGGGAATGAAGAACAACAGCAGGCCGACGGCATCGAGTGCGACAACTTTCGGGTCGAGCCGCCCCGATGGCTGGCCCTTTCGCTCGGGCCAGAAGATCGTCCCGCAGCCGGCAAGCTGCGTGAGCACACTCGCCAGCACCAGCCAGGAAACCCAACGCCGGCATCCCCGCATGACTCTTGTCAAAGTCTGTCCCTCGTCCTTGAGCGATCGCACGCAATCAACGCACGATCAACAGATCACGCCAACGTTGCGGCCACGAAACGTGGCGGGACGGTATTTCAAACGGCCGAATCGCTCAAGATGAGTCGGCCTGCGACGCTGGGCCATCGCCTTTTTCAACTGGGGGTGCCACGGTCACGGAGCTTCGACGTGGCCGTGCGAGGATGTGAAGGCTGATTCCCAACCTCACGGCCACGTCGAAGCTCCGTGACCGTGGCACCCAATCTCCCAGATTCAACAAGACGATGGCGCTGATTCACGGCAGGGCCATCTTGCGTTCGCTTCATCCTGCCGTCGCGTGGCGTTACCTTTCGTCACATGAACGATTCCAACTGGCCCCTGTTGACGGAGTCCCTGCCGCTTGCCAGCGACATCGTGCATGTCGTGCAGCTGGACTTGAATGCCGAGCCGAATCGGATCGAGTCTCTGCGATCAGTACTCTCTCCGGACGAACTGGTTCGCGCGGATCGGTACAAGTTTGACGAACCGCGCCGACGATTCATCGTCTGTCGCGCGGCGCTGCGTCAGTTGTTGGGATCGTCCCTGTGCCGCGAAGCCGGTGCATTGGCATTCGCGTATGGCCCGCATGGCAAGCCGAGGCTGGTGCCTGGCGGAGCGGTCGGTGAAATGAAGGCCCCCCTCACCCTAACCCTCTCCTCCGCAGATGGAGGCGAGGGGGCCAGCGGGAATGCCTCCGGTTCAGACACGAACTTTGATGAGGCATCGATCCAGTTCAGCGTCTCGCACTCGGGCGAATTGGCGTTGATCGCGATCACGGTGGGACGGCGGGTGGGCGTCGATGTTGAGCAGCACGATGCGAAGGTGCGGTTCCTCAAACTCGCCTCGCGATTCTTCTCGCTGCGTGAGGCGACTCAGTTGGCGAGTCTGCCCGAGTGCGATCAACTCGCCGGGTTCTATCGCGGCTGGACGAGCAAGGAAGCGTACCTCAAGGCGACCGGGTTCGGGTTGTCTTTCCCGCTGAGCAAGTTCACCGTCGCATTGAACCCCCGCGAACCGGCGAGTCTGCTGGAGGTGGCCGATCTACCGGATGAGTCGTCACGCTGGCGAATGCACTCGCTCGGCGTGGCCCCCGGTTTTTCGGCGGCGCTGCTCGTTGAAGCGAGTTCACAGGAGTTGGTGAGCGTGCGGCAGTGGTCGATGGTTGGCAGTAGTGGCTCGTGCTGATTTGAGGCTATCTCACCAGGGGCAGGAACTGGCCGCGCGCGTAACCGTGACCGAGGTCGTTCAGGTCGCGTTGAAAGATGATGCGCGGGGGGATTTGCGTGGCATCGACCATCGCTTCGATGCGCGTGACCGGCCCGCCGCCGTCGAAGAACCCGAAGACCTGCGCGCGGTAGACGTCGCCGCGCGCGGTGAGGTACGGATCGAGTGCTCGCATCTTCCAGATATCGACCAGTCCGTCCACGAACAGCCACCCGGAGGTGTTGTGCCGCTGGATCGTGTCCAGATCCGGCTGGCCGTTCGAGTCGAGCTTCTGTGCCGTCGCGATCTTGTTCGCCAACTCTTCGTCCATCCCCGGCAGGCCGATCAGGAGTTCATGCCGCGCCTGATTGACGTTGATGCGTCCTTCGAGGGTCTCGTCACCCGTGGTCGAGAGCGCATCCATCAATTTGGGCAGCAGCGTCGGCAGCGTCGAGGTGTCGGCGGGCCACGGACTGTCCAAGGTCGATTTCACGTTGTCGATGGTCACGTCCGCGCGCGAGCCGATCAGATCCCAAAGCGTGTTGACCTTGTTCTGGCCTCCCTTCGAGATGTCGATCCCGCCACGAGTCACCGTCCCGCCGCCCCCGCCGACCGTCGCACTGGCGATGGCCTTCGTCAGACCCTGGATGGCTTGTTGCTGTTGCTGCTTTGTCTGGCTCGCGGTGGAACTCGAAGCGACCGACTTGCTACTCGTGTCCACGGGCGGTTGATCCTTGGGACCGCTGATGCGGAACGCGATCACGAACTTGGCGGCATCGACACCGAACTCGTCCTTCAGTGAGTCATACAGTTCGGTCAGCAGGCCGTTGTTGACATCGATCTTCTTGCTGCCATCGGCCCGGCGGTTGGCTTCGCGACCGTGGGCGGTCAGAAAAGCCACCCAGCCGTGATCCAACACCCCGTCGGCATTGTCGAACGGGGGGCTGCTGCTGCCATCATTCTCGTTCGGATCGAGCAACCCGTTGCGGTTGGCGTCCTCACCGTACAGCAGTGCGGGCGTGACGCCCTTGACCAGCAGCAATTCGTCGATCGATTCCAGCGGGCCGTTCTTCGCCTTGTACGGGGGACTGAGTTGCTCGTAGACCTCGGACTCCGCACCGTTGGTTCGCTTGGTGTCATCCTTATCAATCCAGTCGAGCATTGCGTCGGCAATCTCGATCGTCATGTTGGGCAGTTTCATCAACAGCGTGTGAACCTGCTCCTCCTCCAGTTTCAAACGATCGAGCAGGTTGAGATTGAGCTTGGCCGACTCGTCCATCAAACCGTAGCGGATCGCATTTCCACGCACGTCGTGTTCGACGGGGGCGATGATCGTGAAGCGGGCATTGCCACGCAGCCGCACCGAGGGTGAGACGGTCTTTCCGAGGAAGACGTTCGGATTGTGAATCAGGTTTTCGAGGTTCGGGTCTTTTCGGTTGGCGAGGATCGTGGCGACATACTCGACCCCCGAATCGGCCGCCTCGCGCGCCTGCACGTCCGATCCGTACATCGTCGTCGCTTCGAGTTCCGTCAGCATGGTCTGCGTGTAGTTGTAGGCCGCCAGAGTCAACATCGCGACCACGACCAGCACGATGAGCAACACGCTGCCCGAGCGGCGATCCGCCTGCGTTCTTGATTTGAGCGGATGGGCGCTAGCCGCCGGTGTCGCGGAGTGTCGTGAAGTCGATTTCCCATGCGAAAAACCGGCGGCTAGCGCCGTGCCGCTCACTC
>JAYUFF010000484.1:0-5259 GCA_043738825.1 Schlesneria sp. | reverse complement strand
GAATCATTGCCGTTCATTGATGTCCCGCTGTTTTCTGCTTGTCGAAACAAAGTGCTGGATATTTTTACTTCGCACGCCACAATACGCCCATCCCTTCGACAAGAACACATCTCTTCCTCTCGGATTCTTCCATGCGTGCCAGTCTCATCATCGCCGCTCACAACGAGAGCGACCGTCTGTGGCGAACAGTGGCGTCCTGCGTCGAAACATCGGCCGGACTCGATTGCGAGATCGTCATTGCCGACGATGCGTCGTGGGACGAGTCCGTCGAGGAGACGCTGCGACGGTTCCCGCAGGTCCGCGTCGTCCGCCACGAAGAGCGAAAGGGAGCATCGCCCACCAAGGATTTGGGCGCTCGTCACGCACGCGGCGACACACTCATCTTTCTCGATGGCCACACCAAGCCCGAACCGGGAGCGATCCAACGGCTGATTGAGGATGTCGAACGACTGAAGGGCGAAGCGATCATCACGCCCGCTGTCACCGGCTTGTGTGTCACGCGCTGGAAGTCTTCGGATCATCAAAAGGGTCACGGCTATTCGCTGGAGTTGGAACGACTCGACTGCGCCTGGCTGCCGCTGGACGCGCTGCGTCCGCATCCGCACCGGGGCCGCCTGTTCTACGAATCGCCTGCACTGATCGGCTGCGCGTTCGCCGTCCATCGCGAGTTGTACGACGACCTGCGCGGGTTCGATCCGCACATGCTCTGCTGGGGTGTCGAGGATCTAGACTTCGGACTGAAGTGCTGGCTGATGGGCCATCCCATCCTGCACGATCCCGAGGCCGTGATCGGTCACCGGTTCCAGCCGCGCTTTGACAACTTCGAGGTGCCCATCGAGCGGCTGCTGGTCAATCAACTGCGAATGGCGCGCAAGAACTTCACCGAAGCCGTCTGGTCTGACTGGATCGAACGTTGCCGTCGTCGGTATCCGGGAAAGCTGTCCGGTCATCCCGAGGGACTGTGGGCGCGGGCGTGGGATCTGTTCGGCGAACTGCGTGCCAGCGTCGAACAAGAACGGGCGTACCTGCTTGCCCGCCGAGTCCACGATGAGTTCTGGTTTGCCGAACGATTCGATCTCCCGTGGCCGCGACTGCAAACGGACGCAGCTGCACCGATCCCGACGGCGACGCGCGAGTTTTCGGCGGCATCCGAGCCGGAACCCAGCCCCCAACCGACCGATTCGACCCATTACCTGGATGCCGTCGATGATTCGTTCGGCGTCGCGGACATCAATTTGTCGGGTCAGGTCACCGGCAATGTGATCATCGACGACGATGCCGATGACGACGATGGCACCGACACCTACGATGGCATTCCGATTGCCAACACGACCGGATTCATCGCAACGTTGCTGACCCCTCCGCAACACGGTTCGGTCACAGTTGAGCCCAACGGGCACTTCACCTACTCCCGTGATTTAGGCTACACCGGTTCCGATTCGTTCACGTATGAGCTGCGCGGACCGAACAACGAACTCGATCAAGCCACCGTCAACATCCACGGTCTCGGGATCAACGACCACGAACCGGAATTTACGGGCGACCACACAGCCACATTCCGCGAAGACACCGCACTGAACACGATCCTCCTCACGGTCGCCGCGACCGATCAGGATGGAGGCACCCTCACGCATTCGATCATTGGCGGAAACGATGACGGAATCTTCGGGATCGGTGAAACAGACGGCGTCATCCGACTGGTCAAAAAGCTCGACTACGAAACCGCACAGCGCCACACCCTGACCGTCAAGGCCATGGACACCACCGGCCTATCCGCCACGACCAACGCCGTCATCAACGTGACCGATGTCGGAGAACCGCCTGTCGTTCCCGCCGAGATTTATACAGTCGATGATGGCGCGGAAGTTGACACGCTTGTCGGCTCCATCACCGCAACCGATCCTGAGGACGAGCCGATCGGCTATTACACAATTGTCGAACAGAAGGGGATCGATGGCGGTGGCATCGAACACCCGCTCGGGGTCCCCTTTTTCCGGATCGAAAAACTTCCTGACAGCGACATGGCTTTGATTTATGTCGCCGACGGAGTGACCATTGATTACAACGTCTACCACAGCTTCCGCTTGAATATTCAGGCTTACGTCATCGGCTTCCAGTTCGGCAACGAATGGAGCACCATCAACGTTGCTTACAACGATGCGCTTCTCGAAGCGATTGACGACAACTTCTCGTTGTCGGAGCTGCCTCAGAACGAGTACGGTGCCTATATCGCCAACGTCCTCACCAACGATTTGCTCGGCGGCTCGCCCTACGTTCCCGATTCAAGTACGCAGGTGACTGTCGATGAGGGACGGGAGCCACAACATGGGACCGTGACGTTGTTCAGCGATGGAACATGCGAATACACACCTGAAAGTGAAGAGTCTGGCGATGACCAGTTTGGATATCTGGTCGCCGACATCAGCACCTCACAAACGTCATCGGCGCTGGTGTCGTTGATACTCGCCGCCGCACCAGACAAGCCAGTTGTTGGAATGGTTCTTGACAATGTGGCAATGGAGGGTGATGACGATCACTTTCAAATTCGATTCACTCGATTTGATGAGACAGAGGTCGATGGCCATATAATCGGTACACCAAGAACCGATGGAGCACTCACGATCAGATTTGAGACGAGATTTATTGCCCCTCCGGGAGTTGCAGCCGCAACACTGGCAGATCTGAAAGACAATGCCGCTCGTACGACGCTGACCTCGGGTGTCGTTGTGATTCCGGATGGAGAGAGTGAGTTGGTTCTCGACTTTTACGCAGCCGAAGATGATCCCAGTCCAGCAACCCGGACAGACACCAGGCGAGAGCAATTTCATGTGCGTCTTCATACTAACCGCTTTTACACCGTCGTTGACAATGACGGAGTCCTCGTGGATCAGATTGCACAACGCAGCGCCTACAATGAGTCATGGTTTTCGATTTACGAAGGAGTGGTGATCGCGTGCCAGCCCAATGGAGTCCCCGGACCCGAGAAAAAGTACTGGTGGAACGATTATCGGCAATCGTATTACGATTGCTATTTCGCCTCGGCACTCGTGGCGGCAATCCGTGCAAATCCTGACAGGCCGGGTTTTTCGATTATGGAATTCATCACGAATGGAATTGGAAACGGAACATTCAGAGTGACATTTGGAAACGGAGAGATTGCAATCGTCAATGACAATAATTTGGACCGTGGTCCAGATCAGTTCAACCTTGAAATGGCGGATGTTGATCATGTCGGTCGAGTCGAAATCTGGTCAGTTCTCCTAGAACGGGCATTGGCAGTATTGTCTGCACAAGCCGAGCATCAGGCAATCCCCGAGTATTGGAAGGGTGTACGCGGCGGTACAGCGGTTGATGCGTACCAGTTGATTACCGGCCGAATGGCCACGCCCACCGACCTCTATGACGATCCCCCGAGAATACCTCTGTCGCGAGCGGCTCGAATCGCAATTATCAGAACCGCGATAGTAAACCAACGTAAACAGGTGATGCTATCATCCCAAGACTGGCAGCCGGGCTGGAGAAAACCGGATGACTGGTTCTCATTTCAACATGTGTACGTGGTTACGGCGATTACGGATATCGACATTACAATTATTGATCCGTATAACATGCAGTTGGGTCAAAGAACGCGACCGTTGGGTGTGTGGTTCGACACTTACATGGCACGTATCACAATTGGTAACTGATTTGGTAGTATGAGCCAGCGCGGACAAGTTTGCTCACTTACCAAGGAATGCATCATGATCAAAATCCCGCAATCCGTGTGTCGGATGCTCTTCACTCTCCTTTGCCTGATGTCACTTCTTGCTGAAGACACATTCGCGGAAGAGTCTCGGAATGAGGATGAACTCCAATGGTGCCCGCCGTATGGGTCCACCATGCCACCGGATTTGTTAACGGTCAAGTTCCGTCGTGGAAAACGCGGAGGGCCAGGCGATGTGCGTTCCGACGAGTACCCAGCATACATCGATGCGTACCCCTTCAAGAAAAATGATATTTCTGGAATCGATTTTGGAATGAGCGGAAGACCCTACGAGCACTGGGGTATGCCGGACGTCTTCGCATGGGGCTGGCTATATTCTGTTCCGGACGGACACTTTGTCCCCGTGGGTGGTCAAATCTACAAATGTGATCTTGCCACTCGGACATTCACCCGGATTCCGAACCATCCCTTGTCGATTGCGCCTGCCAAAGCGGTTCGTATGTTGACGATTCCGCCAGAGAGAGAACTGGATCTGACGGGCCCTCAGGTCACGCTGGAGGCGAAGATGCAACTGACTCTTTCAATCAAACAATTCAAGCGACCTGCCGCAGGTGATTCCAGCGGGGGGCGAGTCAGGCTTCACATGCTCTGCGCTCAAGACCGCCTTCTGTCCCCCCGTTCTTCCAAAGACGATCATGATAGCTTTGATGCCTGGGTCACCGAGGGACAATACATCGAGACCACCTATTGGCGGCTGAAGCTGGTCCGGATTGTGTTTCCGGATTTGGAACACGGTATCGGCGGCTGGGCCGACGTTCACGTCGATCCGCCCGCCACCGTGCCAAATCGTACCCCGGCTCCGCGCCTTCCCGACGATGAATGATGCGGTGGGGTGGCCCGGACGCGGCTTTGGTCGTCCGGATCGTGAGCGACAAGAGCGCCCCCCGGGTGGACAGACAATGGAAGGGAATATCAGTTGTTGGTGCATCCTCAAGAGACAGTTCCTCCATTGCCGTAGAGGTCATTGTGCCGCACGCACAACGCAGCATTTATCGAAAGGCACGCCTCGCATTGGCGGTTCTCATCGCCGTTGGGGCGGTTTGCGAAGGGAGATAAGGGGTCAGGTCAGGAAGGAGATAAGGGGTCAGGACTCTTTGAGGAGGGGGAGGAGATAAGGGGTCAGGACTCTTTGAATCATAGTTTCCGCCCTTATTTCATCATCAACGACTCCGACCCCTTTGATCTTCTTGACCCCTTTGATCTTCTGACGTGAACCAGTGGTCGGTGTTCGGTCGAGTCCTCAGGCATGAGTCGGACGGGACGGTGCTCGTCACGGTCTTGAACCGCATCCTGACCGCGCTGGCCGAGCGGGGTGAACTCGACGCGATGGCGGGCGACATCGAAAAACGATTGGTCGATTGGTCGAGTGGCCGAAGTGGACGGCGGGAAAAGTCCTGCTCGCGCTGATCGATCTGCGGCGCAATCGCATCGAGGCGGGACGCGAGGCCCTCGACGGACTACTGCCCGTGCTGAGCAAACAATTCGTCAACAGCCCC
>JAYUFF010000483.1:0-5260 GCA_043738825.1 Schlesneria sp. | reverse complement strand
TTCGCCAAGCGGTACGCCGCCGCGTCGCCGATCTTCCTACACGAGTGCCTGTACCCGGTGATGCAGGCGTGGGACTCGGTCGAGATCAAGTCCGACATCGAACTCGGCGGGACCGAGCAGCTTTACAGCTTCATGCTGGCCCGCGATCTGCAACGCGATCAGCACCTGCCGCAGCAGATCGGCGTGATGTCGCCGATCCTCGTCGGATTGGATGGAGTGCGGCGCATGGGCAAGAGTCTCGGCAATTACATCGGCATCGCCGAGTCCCCCTACGACATGATGAAGAAGTTCATGCAGGTGCCCGATGACGTGATGAAGATGTATTTCGAGTTGCTCACCGAGATCCCGCTGGCCGAGGTCGAAGCGATTCTCGCGGGGCACCCGAAAGCGGCGAAGGTCCGCCTCGCGAAAGAGGTCATCGCGGGATATCACTCGGTCGACCAGGCCAACGAAGCGGCCGACCGCTGGCAGCGCGAAGTGGGCGGTGGTGAATTGCCCTCCGAGATTCCAACGGTCTCGCTCAGTCTGAAGGCGCTGGCGGAGCAGCTTCCGCATCACGCGACCGATCTCGCCGCGAGCCGACTCGCCGCGCCGCAGCTTCTCAAAATGCTGGGCCTCGTCGCCTCGACCAGTGAGGCATCGCGGCTGATCACGCAGGGAGGCGTCTCGATCATCCGAGGCGATCAGACCACACCGGTCTCGGACGCGAAGGCCACGATTCCGCTGGAGTCGGACCTGCTGGTCAAAGCGGGCAAGAAACGCATCGTGAGGCTGAGCATCGGCGAATGAGATCGACCTCGCGCGACGATGGCACCGATCCGGAAATGTCCAAGAGCAGCGCGCATCGATGCCACGACTTAACAAAGCCGGCGGCGAGACGTATGTTGTTCCGCGTCGAATGGCTCTCTCACTCCTTTTGATTCAGGGTGCATCATGCCTCGTGCGACTTCTCGGTTTGGGTGTTTGTTACTCGTGGCGTTGTCCTGCTGCACGGGGACGGAGTTGTTGGCTCAGACCGTCGGGCCGAAGGCCGAGGACTTGGCGAAGTCTCGTCAGCAGGCGATCAACTTTCTCAAGACGAGTCAGGCGGAGGGAGGGCATTGGACCTCGCCCGAGGCTCCCGGCATCTCGGGCCTCATCACGTATTCGCTGCTGGTGAGTGGTGTCCCGGCGACAGACCCCGCGCTGGAGAAGGCGCTCAAGCACCTGTCGTCCTACATCCAGCCGGACGGCGGCATCTACTTCCCGAAGAGTCATCACAGCAACTATGAGACGGCGATTTGTCTGCTGGCGTTCAGTGCCGCGAACAAGGACGGCCAGTATACGGCGACGATCAAGAAGGCCGACGCCTTCCTGCGCAAGCTGCAATGGGACGAGAGCGAGACCACCGACAAGTCGGACCCCAAGTACGGCGGCGCTGGCTACGGTCGAATGGGCGACCGACCCGACCTCTCGAACACGGTCTTCTTTCTCGACGCCCTCAAGGCGGCCGGGGCCAAGCAGGACGATCCCGCCGTGCAGAAGGCGCTGGTCTTTTTGTCTCGCTGCCAGAATCTGGAGACCGAACACAACACGACGCCGCACGCCTCGAAGGTCAATGACGGCGGCTTCTATTACACGCCGGCTGCGGGAGGGAACTCGCAGGCTGGGAACACGGCGAACGGTGGCCTGCGTTCTTACGGCAGCATGACGTATGCGGGACTCAAGAGCATGATCTACGCCGGACTCACGCCGGAAGACCAGCGCGTCAAGGCGGCGATCGACTGGATCACCAAGTTCTACTCGATTGAGGAGAACCCCGGGCTCGGCCAGCAGGGGGTCTTCTACTACTACCAGATGTTTGCGAAGGCTTTGACGACGATGGACCTCGACACGGTGAAGGATGCCGACGGGAAGGCTCACGACTGGCGCAAGGAACTGGCCGAGCACCTCTTCAAAACGCAGCAAGAAAACGGCGCGTGGCTGAACAAGAACGACCGCTGGTATGAGGGCAACCCGGACCTCGCGACGGCCTACGTGCTGTTGGCTCTGCAACACTGTGACCCCAAGCCGGTGAAGCCTGCGGCTGCGGTGAAGCCCGCCAAGTAGCGGATCGCTTGGGCAGTGCTGCCGAAGGGAAGCGGCATAGCCGCCACCAAGGAGGAGAGTGCAAAGTGAGAAGTGCAAAGTACGAAGTGCAAAGTGGACACGTTTGCTGTCCGGCTGACACTTTGCACTTTGTACTTCGCACTTTTCACTTCTCACTCGCCTGCAACTTGCGCGCAGTCTGCACAGAAGTTGCGAACTAAGAATCTAATCGTCACCGGCCCCTCTCCCCGGAGGGGCGAGGGGAGGAAGAGTTGTGGCTGTCCAATTTGGCCAGCGCGTCCAGCGCCTCGAACATCTCGCGGTGATGGCGGTTGGCCTGATGGACGTACTGTTCGAGCGCAGCCTTCAGTTGGGGAGCTTCGTCCAACGGTTCGGCATCGAGGCACGACTGCACTTCGCTCAGCCCCTCGCTCAGTTCGCCGAGCAGTTCCCGATGGCGAGTCGCCAGTTCAATGACGGCCTTGTCTGGTCCGACCGTGTCCGGTTCAGGCGACTTCGTGCGCGAGGCGTTTGATCCCGTCAGGCCGAACGCCGCTGCGGTGACCGTCACGCGGAAGGGGCCAAGTTGCAGCACATCGCCGATGTCGAGCGGTGCGAAGCTGACACGACGGTTGTTGACCAGCGTCGTCCCCTGACCTGCGAGGTCGATCAGCCAGCAACCCGATGGCGTGCGAAGTAGGCTCGCTAGGACGAGCGGCAGGTCGGGATGATTGAGTCTCAATTTGCACTGCGAACCGCGACCAATCAGCGTCACCGGGCGATCAACCGGCCACTGGTTGTCACTCTGTTCGACTCCGTCAAACTTCAGGCGAACCTGCGGAAACTCGTCAGCCAATTGCGACGAACGGTCGAGCGGACTGAACGCCGGGGCCGAGTCCGACTCTTCTCCCACCAGAGTCAATCGGCACGAACCGATTTGCAGTGGCTGACGCTCGACCCACGGATTGGCTTTCGGCGTCCGTCGGCCGGGTCGCGAACCGGCTTCACCGACGAGGTCCGTGCAAAACAGATGGCCTGCCACCCATTGCAGGTACACCTGACGCGGGCTGACATCCGAATGATCGAGTCGCAGATCACAGTCAGGATCGCGCCCGATCAGCAGGAACGGACGATCGAGATCCAGCCGCTCGGGCTGAGCCGCGCCGGGCAACTCGACCAGCAGATGCATCCCGCGCCGCCCCTGACACTGGTGGAAGAGTTGTTCGCGTGCGGAGTCGAGGGCCGCGACATCGAACTCGGTCTCGATGCCGGTCGCGGTGTGCTGCGATTCATCCGCCACGTCCATCGCCGACTCATCGCCGTTCTCAGCGGAAGTGGTGTTGGACTGAAGCAGCATCAAACGGCGGCGGCGTTGCAGAGCCATTGCGTCGCGCACGGTGAGGGACTCCAAGCGGGACAATCTTCTGGTGCGAGGCTCCACTCCATCGGAAGCACAAGCCACCTAGATGACTCTGCCCCACGATTCGGCCTCTGTCAACCTGGCCCGAGCTTGGCGCTGGAACCTGCCGATGCGAAGGCAACGATTCGCCGGGTTGATTCGGTCGCACCGACGCCTCAAAGAACGAACGAGGCCCGGCAACCAACAGGCCGCCGGGCCTCAACATGTGCAACGAGTCAGAAGTCTCCACCGCCGCCAAAATCGCTGCCACCGCTGGAGTCTCCACCACCGCCGAAGTCGCCTCCGCCGAAATCCGTCCCACCGCTGAATCCGCTGTCGGAGGAGCCGGAATCAGAATCGAGCCCGCTATCGCTCGATGAGTCATTCGACCCGAGCGAATCGCCCAACGAATGCGACTCGCCACCCGAGGCATGTCGGCCCGAGAACTGGTCGTACATCCAATTGCCCGCCATCGCACCGAAGATGCCACCGGCCAAGCCGCTCATGAAGCCACCGCCTCCACCGCCTCCCGCGTTTCCGTACCCGCCGGGACCGTAGCCTCCCGCACCACTGCTGCGTCCTCCGCCGAACAGCCGACCGATCAGAGACACCACAATGATTCCGCCGACCACGAACATCAGCACGACCCCGACGCTAGTCCAATTCGACTGCTGAGGTACGTGAACGGGTGCCTGATGGACTGGAGCGTGATTTGGCTTCGGAGAAGCTGTGTTGCCGACGTGCTTCGATTCATGAGTGACTGGAGTCGTTGTCGCGGCCTTGGCTTTCGCGGGACTCAGACCACCAAACGTCGTCGATAATTGAGCGACGGTCTCGGTGAGTCCCTTGTCGTACTCCTTCGCCTTCAGACGGGCGAGCAGAACCTCTTCCACGGCCTTCGCCTGAGCTGCTCCGAAGCCCGCCTGCTGAAGTGGATTCCCCGCCCAGACGTTGAGATGTGACGGCTCGCGGCAGAGGAGTACCACGATGCCTCGTGACTTCGTCGCCTCGGCCCGGTCAAACACCCACTTCGAGAAGAACGCGCCACGCTGCTTGGCGTCCATCTTCCCGACGGCTTCGATCTTGTCGGCGGGAACGGCGGCAAAGGTTTCAATGCGGATCTCGTGCCCCGACTTCTTTTCGAGATCCCGGATCGACTGATTCGCAGTGGCGAGAACCTCGGCACTGAAGAACTTGCCTCCATCCGAGATTTCGGCGGCGCGAACCGCTGCCGGCGCGAGGCACAACAACGCGGTCAGCAATCCGGTTGTCACGATCGAGTTGATTCGTCTACGCAACATGGCGACAGTTCCTCCAAGCAAAGTTGACCATCCACAAACAAAGTTGACCATCCAGGCGAAAGCCACGCCCTCCACACGCGGCCATCGTAACGAAACGAAGTCGATGCGGATCACAAATGGGAGAAAGAGGTTTCTCCGCTGCATCGCCGCACGGGTTTCCGTGCCACTCATCCCGAGCGAGTGAAGACGTGTGCGGTGTCATTCTTTCCACACGTCGGCTCGCCGTCAAATTGATGGATAGATTGTGGAGTCGATCAACGTGCCAAGTGACGGCTCACTGACTAGAATCCGGCCGGAATTGTTTCAGGCCGGTCACTCAAGTCAACGAAGCAGCTAAAACATGGACTGGATCGCGATCGTCTCCCGGTGGACTCATGTCGGCACGGCCATCGTGCTCGTTGGAGGCACCTGCTTCCTGCGGTTCGTGCTCGCTCCGGCGGCGGCTCAGTTGTCCGACGCGGAACACCAGAAGCTCAAAGAACTGGTGATGAAG
>JAYUFF010000482.1:0-5262 GCA_043738825.1 Schlesneria sp. | reverse complement strand
CCACCCCGGCCTGATCGGCCTGCGACCGAAACCAACGCCGCGATCGTGTCACCAAATGACCAACCAAAACCCGCCGACCTCAATTACAAGCACGGGATCCTAGTTGCCTGACGCGCAAGCGAAGGGCGCTTGGCTACTCATTCTTCGCTTGCGCGTCAGGCTTCTATCTTCGGTGAGACTTTTCTTGCCGTTCGCCTGGGAGGTGCCACAGAATCGTTGCCGGGTGAAGCCGGGAAGCCACGGCAAATTTCACCGGTCTCCCAGCGAGTGTCGTTTCGGTCTGCGCAACCGTTCGATTCGCGCGTCGGGTTGTAGCAGTGATGAGGGAGTCACCATGATTGATCGTCACGGCAATCTCGCCGGGCCGAATCCATCGGGCGAGAGTGGTTGTGCAACGCGAAGAGTGATCTGCATGACGGTCGTTTGAAGTTGGCCTGTTTCGCTAGTGCTACGTCAAGCTAGCTAGTGCTACGTCAAGCTAAGAAGTTGGGTTGTCTTTGTAGCCACGTTCGCCAGAACGTGGGGAAGATGTCGGATTGACCCCACGCTCTGGTGAGCGTGGCTACCCCAAGACCAAGCGTTGACGCAGCGCCGCCAAAGTTTCCAGGGAGGGAGGCTCACATGGTCAGAGGTCGCATCGCTGCCGTGCTGGCTTGGACCGCGTGCCTGATCGTCAGCCAAGCCGGTTCCGCGTTCGGGCAAGCCTATTCGTCCGGCCGTTATCCGGAGATGTTGACTCAGCCAACTCCCACAAACGGGGCGAGCTTCGAGTCGGGCGTTCGCGGTCCTCGGCCGTCCACTGGCCCGCGACCCTATGGCGACTATCGACTCGGTCTGCCTGGCCACACATCGTTCGAAGCGGGGTGTGATGTCGGCCCGGCTGCGTACCCTGATCCCGCGCTGGTCTTCGATGATCCCGGTCCCTCGGGTACGGTCTGGTCCGAGCCGGCCCCGGCCACGCCGAGGCTGGTCTTTCGTCCCGGCGTGATTTCTCTCCAGCGCAACCGGTTCGCCTCGCAAGCCTTCACGGACGGTGCGACACCGACCAATGCGCGCGACCTCAACCCGGGAATCGCCGTTGGGCCGCAGGGGACGTTCCTCTATCGCGGCCTGTTCAATTCCGGTTGGGACGCCGAGGTGAGTTACTTTCAGGTCGATGACTTCAGCGCCCAGGCATTCACTCCGACCGCGACGCAGTTGCTGACGACTCCGCCGATCGTGTTCTCACCGATGGACGTGACGAGCACCTACCAAACATCCGTGCGCAGCGGCGAGTTCAATCTGCGCCACGGCTGGACAGATCGAGTCACCGTCCTCGGCGGCTTCCGTTACTTCGGGGTGGAGGACGATCTGTTCCACAAGATTTGTCAGACGGGAATGTCCGAGCGAATCCGGTCACAGAACCATGCCTACGGTTTTCAGTTGGGTGTCGATGCCAGCCTGCTGACGTGGGGCCGATTCGATCTGAACGGCTGGACCAAGGCGGGCGTGTTTCTCAACCAGGCCGACCAGCAGACGATCATCACGCTCGTGCCGGGAACGGTTCCGTTCACTTCGGCCAGTTCCAACGGAGCCGCGTTCCTCGCCGACCTCGGTCTGGCGGCGAGATTTCGATTGACCGATTGGCTCTCCCTGCGCGGAGGCTATCAAGTGCTGTGGTTCGACGCCGCCGCGACCGCTCCACCGCAGATGCTCTCCACGAGCGTCGTCTCCGGCGCGGCGAAGCTCGACACTTCTAGCACGCTCTTCTACCACGGCGGCTTCGCGGGGTTGGAAGTGCAGTGGTGAGTGTCGCAGTTCTCACGAATCATCAAAGCCTGAAGCGCCAGCGAAGGTCTGCGATGACTCCTTCGCTGGCGCTTCAGGCTTTGATGGACACGCACACGACGCATGAGAACTGCGTGCAGGAGTCGCACTCGTTCACGGTTTCTTGGGCGACATCAAACAGTACAGCGTCTTGTTCGATCGTGAGAACATCTGACCGCGCGAGGGAGCCAATGAGGCTCGGAAGATCTCGTCGCCGGCGGCGGGAAGACGGTTGCGATTCAGAATGTCCAGTTTTGGACCCGGTTTCACGACGACGGTTTCGCCGGAGTCGCTTTGGAAATAGGCCAGTCCGTTCGCGGCGATCGGGGACGATGTGAATTTGGTGTCGAGCCGATCCTTCCACAGTTCGCGTCCGGTCTTCACGTCGTAGCAGCACCCGATGCCGTCCATGCTCACGGCCAGCATGAAGTCGCCGATCACAATTGGTGACGGCTGGTCGCGGCCAACTTTGCGCGGAGCATGCCACGCCATGTGAGACTGCGTGACATCACCCGCTCCCCCCGGCTTCACCGCGTACACATCCCCGGCCAGTCCGTTCAGGAGGAACACCAATCCCTGACCCGGTGTGGCGGTCGGCTCACCCCGTCCCGCGAAGCTCTGGCAGAACCACAGCTTCTTGCCCGAGGCGGGGTCGTAACTGGTCACGCCATTGAAGCCGTTCAGCACCACTTCGCGGCTCTTGCCGTCCGAGAACACGACTGGCGAACTCCATCCGCCGCGCTGCGGAATGTCGCGCGGAGTCTTCCACGCCACTTCACCCGTCCGAATGTCGAACGCCGTCAGCGACGCCTGCTCCTCGGCCTCACAGTTTTGTATGACCAGATTGTCGATGATCAGCGGTGAGGCTCCCGATCCCCACGGACCTTCAAACCTGCCGAGGTCTTTCGACCAGAGCCTCTTCCCCGCGACATCAAAACAATGCAAACCGCCTCGACCAAAGAAGGCGACGACTCGTTCGCCATCCGTCGCACACGTTGCGGAGGCCCAGCCGTTCATCGCATGAGTTTTCTCAGGCTCACCCGTCCAGACGGTCTCCTGCCAGACGATCTTTCCCTGCTGGCGATCGACGCACAGCACGACTCGCTGCCTTCCCGCCTGCAGCGCCGTCGTCAGGAAGATGCGGTCGCCCGCGATCACCGGCGACGACTGCCCCTCGCCCGGCAACTCCGTCCGCCACACGATCGACTTCTCATCCCATTGAACGGGGACCGAGCTTTCCGTGGTATGCCCGTCACACCGGGGGCCGCGCCAGCCGGGCCAGTCTCCGTCGGCGGCGACCGTCCGACCACACAGCATGACCACCACACCCAAAGCCACCGACCAACGACCATGCGCGATCATCGAGTTCTCCTCTCGGGGGGACGCTGACAAACTCCCTTCCGCCATCAAGGCCCTGACTCGCACCTCGGGTGGATTGAAGCAGCGTTGTATCGGGATGAGGAGCCCGTTGATAGCAAACGGAGCCGTCCTGGAAACGAGTGGGCGCGTGGCTGGAGCCAATGCCTTTTTGAAGTTGGATAAGTCGTAGGGTGGGACGAGTCTTCGAGCGCCCCAGCACCAGGGCCTGCGCACCGATTTTCGGTTGTGGGAAGATTTGTGGCAGGGCGTTGGGATCGAGGGTGCAGGCGAAGCGTTTGGCTTTGATGCCGCGTTTCAGGGATGTGTCTTGGCGGAGGAGGCTCAGGGTCAGGCGGTGGATGGTGGCGAGGTTCGCTCCGCCGTTGCGGTCTTGTTGGCGGCGCGAGTCTTCGTCGAAGGCGATGTCCAGCACCCCGTGCTGGCTGTTCTCGATCGACCAGTGTTTGCGGATCGCGTCGGCCAGAGGTTTGGCTTGGGGCGGCAGGCTGCTGATGGACAGGCGCGACTCCCAATGTTCCTCCCCCGCGACTTCGCGGCGCGAGACGACGACGGCCAGCGAGCGCAGGCCACGGCCAAGATCGAAATCGGGCCTTGCCCAAAAAGTCCGGCCGGACACAAATTGTAGGGTGGGCTGTGCCCACCAACACTCGACCGATTGTGGTGGGCGCAGCCCACCCTACAATTTTTGGGCAAAGCCGTCTCAAAACAAGAACCCCGGCCGAGGATCGGCCGGGGTTCAAATACTTCAAGCCCCGCGAACGACCCTCGACACAGGCCGTGATGGGCGCGGTCAGGAGCGATCTGGTCAGGGATTAGAAATGTGTTCGACGCTCGTAATGACGAGGTTTGGAGAACCTGGTGGAATCGTCGTCGCACTCAGCGTCTTGACCAGCGTATCGTCTCCCGTGCCACCATTGACATTCAATTTAATGGCAGCGCAATAATTCAGTGTGGCCGTGTCAGTACCGCTTCCCAAGTTGAGATTGACTTCTGAACCATTGACGTTAATCAGAGTGATCGAATCGTTTCCGTCACTCATCACGGCAAAGAGATTCAACTTGTTAAGGTGTGAATGTGTATACGTCTGAACCGTTGTCTTGTTGTTGACCTTCGTTCCGTTCGAGCCTGCAACTGAGATCGTGTCCGTTCCAGAATTGTAAGTGACGGTCACAGAGTTGGAACTCACATCACCGGTCAGGGTGAGCGTCTTGGTGCTGGTGTTATAGGCCGTGATGACGTTGCCACCGACGGCGCTGGTCCCGCTAACAGCCGTTCCGGTGATCGTGTACTGGCCCAGGCTGCTGTAGTCGGTATAGCCCGTGACCAGCGGATCGCCATTGCCTACACCGTCGATCTTTACAAAGTACGTTCCCGCAGGCACGGTCCGACTGATTGACGCGGTCAGCCCCGAGACGGGATTGTCACTTTGCAGCAGAGATCCACTGGCGTTATACAAGTCCATTTGAATATCGAGCATCGTGTTTGACGGGCCACCCACGGCACTCAGATTCAACGCGCCGGTTCCGACATTGATTTTGAACCAATCCGAATCAGTCCGCTTTTCGATCACACCACTTTGGCTGATCGTGAGCACGCCAGCGTTGGTCGTCCCCGCGATGGGTCCGGCCGCAGCCAGGGTGCTTGCAAAATCGTCCGGTCGATACCCAAAGCCGTTCGGTCCCCCGAAGCCGTTGTTCGTTGGGCTCGTGATGATGGCCAGATCATCTTCCATGTTGTTCGCAGAGAGGTACTCGCCCTTGCTCCATTGAACGAGGTTTTGGTAGTAGCCGACTCCCATGTGCGGTGCCCATCCGGTCGGGCCGGAGCCGTGCCCCGCGTAATATCCCTCACTCGGCGAAATGCGACCGTCGTGAGACAAACCGAGCGTGTGCCCCACTTCGTGGACGGTGGCATCGGCGATGGCCTTGTTGCCATTTCCCAATCTTTGAGGAAACACGAAACAGGGCGTGTCGGTACTCCAGTTGAAGCTGCCAAGATAAGCGACGCCACCTGAGCCTGGTGCCGGATCTGGGGTACTGACCCCAATGGCGACGCGAATCCCCCACTTGGTGTCAG
>JAYUFF010000481.1:0-1983 GCA_043738825.1 Schlesneria sp. | reverse complement strand
CGGGTGTTTCTCCCGTTGGGCCTGCCGTGGAATCGAGCGACGTTTCCCCCGATCTCATCAACCGCATCCTCGCCGGGGACCGCGAGGCGTTGGCGGAGTTGTACTCTCAGTACCGGCCGCGCTTGTTGCGAATGGTCAATCTGCGGCTGCACCCGAAGCTGCGCGGGCGAATTGATCCCGAGGATGTGCTCCAAGAAGCGTGGCTGAAGGCCGTCGATCGGATGAGCTACTTCCTGCGGGATGCGTCGCACTCGACGTTCATCTGGTTTCGGCTCATCACCACGCAGACTCTGATCGAGATGCACCGCCGGCATCTTGGGGCCGAGAAGCGGGACGCCGCGCGAGAGATCTCGATCAACGGCGGCTGGGACTCCGATTCGACCGCCTCGTCGTTGTCGTTTTCGTTGCAGGGACGATTGACCTCGCCCAGCAGTGCGGTTCGCAAGGATGAGTTGGCGAAGCAGATCGATCTCATCCTGCAAGGCATGGACGCCATCGATCGCGAAGTGCTGGCGCTGCGTCACTTCGAAGAACTGACGAACCGTGAGGTGTCGCTGGTGCTCGACATGTCCGAGCAGGCGGCGAGTGCCCGCTACCTGAGGGCACTCGGGCGGTTGAAGCGGTTGTTGCAACTGATCCCCGATTTGCTCAGCTCGTAAGAGAACACGCGAGTTGGTAGTGAATGTAGGGTGTGTGCAGCAACGCGAAACACACCTCCGATGACCGTCGATCGGTGTGTTTCACGTTGCTGCACACACTCTACGGGAACTGGATGCCATCCGAAGACCCCTCACCCTAACCCTCTCCCCTCCAAGGCGAGGGGCGAGGGGACTGGAACATGCGGCATGTCCGAATCGTCAGACCTTTCCGAACTGCGGCTCGACGGCTTCCCTTCGCTCATCGACGAAGCGGGGTTGGCGTCGTGCGAGCAGCTCGATGTCCTCGTGACGCTGTTCACACAGGAGCTGCGCGCGGGACTCGATCCGTCCGTCGAGGCATACGCGCAGAAGTACAAGGAGTTGGCGGGTGAGATTCGGGAGATCTTCCCACTCGTCGCGACACTCGAACACTGCCGGGACCGCAAGGAATCCGATTGCCTGCGACACCGGTTTCCCGAGGAATTTCGGATCAAGCAGCTCGGGGAATACCGCATCGTGCGGGAGCTCGGTCGCGGCGGCATGGGGATCGTGTTCGAGGCGTTTGAGCCGGGGATGCAGCGGCCGGTCGCGATCAAGCTGCTGCCGTGGCGGTTTCGCGAGGATCGGCCTCAACGCGCGGAGCAACTGCGCAACGAAGCGGCCACGATTGCGCGGCTGCGGCACCGAAACATCGTCCCGATCTATACGTTCGGCCAGCACGACGGCTACTGGTATTACGTGATGCAATACGTGGCGGGGGTGAGCCTCGGCTGGGTCGTGCGTCGCCTGCGAGAACCCGACGGCCGCGTGACGGCGGAGGAGATTCTGCGGATCGCGCGCAGTGGTTCGTTCGCGACGAGGTCGCTCGTCGAGACCGTCGTCGAAACGACCGACCGCACGATCTCGCGCGTGTCCTGGATGGCCTTCGCCCGGATGGGAGTGCAAGTCGCGCAGGCTCTGGCCTACGCGCACCAAGAGGGAGCTCTGCACAACGACATCAAGCCCGACAACCTGCTGCTCGACACGGTCGGCCGAATCTTCGTCACCGACTTCGGTGTCGGCCTGCACTGGACCGACGACAACGCGGCGAACGATGACCAGCCGGTCGGAACGCTGCGCTACATGGCTCCCGAACGACTGGACGGCCAGCCGAGCGTTGGAACCGACATCTACGCTCTGGGTGTGACGCTCTACGAACTGGTCACCGGTGTCCCGCCCTACGACCACGAGGACCGCAGCAAGTTGATGGAGTTGATCTACGAAGCGAAGCCAAAGCCACCTCGTGAATTGGTGCCGCAGCTTCCGGCAGCACTTGAAGCCATCATCCTGCGAGCGATGGCGAAGG
>JAYUFF010000480.1:0-14039 GCA_043738825.1 Schlesneria sp. | reverse complement strand
GAACGGTGATTCTCCTGCCGGTGCGTTCCGAAGACTCCACGCACCCTACGGCAACTCGCCAGAGCGTGGGGTCCATCCAGCGTCTCGCCCACGTTCTGGCGAACGTGGCTACGACAACAACCCCCACTCTTAGGTCTGACAAAGCACTAGCAGTGGAACGGATCAGTTGTCGTCCGGATATTCCTCGCCCCACTCGATGCAGGCGTGGCCTTTGTTCCGAAACGTGTAGTCGTGCCAGCCGCGACCGTTCTCGCCGGGGATGTCCGCCGTGTGGATCGCCAGGTGGAGTTCGCGCTCGCTCAGTTGAGGCTGTCCGGGAGTCCACTTGCCTTGGAATCTGAGCGGGCGATTGCGTTCGTCGCGCCAGTCCTGGCTGTCCGTTCTCCGCCAGCCCGACATCCAGAACGAAAGACCCCGGCCTTGCTCGAACAGGAAGGATTCTTCTTCCTCAGAGGAGACCGTCAGCAGGCGTCCCTTCAGTTGAGTGGCCAGTTGCTGTGCCTCCGAGATCGTCATCGGCTTGTCGCTGATGAAATACTTGCGCCCCTTCCAGGTGAGGCACTTGGACGCCACCTCCTTTGAGGGGCCGACGGCGACGGGCGCGAGCGGGTTCTTCCAGTCATCGCCCAGTTGGTATCCCGAGCCGCCCGTCTGCTTCAGCCGTAACGCGCACTTGTGGAACTCGACCGGGGCATTGAGGCCGAGCAATCCGACTGCTTGGGGATACGGAAGAACGTGCGCTGCCGAACCCGACAACTGTGACACGTTGCCATTCCATTCGACGATACGTTGATCGTCGAGCGTCGCCGTCACCGCGACCTTCTCGTCGTCTTGAATCACTTCGACTTGCAGTTGGTAGCGACGATTGTTGGCGAGATGTCCGGGACGGAAAGCGGCTTTCGTTGAGGGTGGATACCGCGGGCAATCGTGGCCGTCGATCAGCATCAGTCCATGGTACGCGCCATTCCAGCCGCTCAGCACGACGGAACAGGTCGCGGTTCCAATCGGAATCAGGACCATCACGCTGTCCTCTCCGGTCTTGCGAGTGAACTCGACAGACAGTTCGTAGCTCCCGCGAATGGCGACCGGCGCGAGGACGCGCGCATCGACGGAAGGCTCGCACACGAGTGATCCCTCGATGCGCTTCCACTTCCCGAGGAGTGCGTGCTCGGGCAGCTTGACCAGTTCCAACAGATCGACCCACGTTCCGACGGGCAGTGCCGTGGCGTTGGTCTCGGTACTCACGGTGTTGGTGGCTGGCTTCGGCAGGCTCGGTAGTGCGATATCACGTTGAGATGCCGCCTCCAGACTGGTGGCGAGTTCTGCGATCCGCTTGGTCGCGCGCGCCTTCATGAGGGGACTCTTCACATTCGGTTCATGGCGCTTGTACCACTCGTGAGCCCGGCGCTGGGCCGCCAGTTTGACTTCTCCCGAGGCCGATTGAGCAGCCTCCCACCACGCATCGGCGGCGGTCAACTGCGCCTCGACTTCCGCTGGCGGCTTCAGTTCTGCGGCGGCGGCCGCCTTCCATTTGGCATCGCTGCCGAGGGCCAACTTCGGCAGAGCCTGCTCCCAATCGGACACGTACACGGCCAGCCACAGGCCGACCGCGAAGTTGGCTTTCGGATCGTCCGGCTTGTTCGTCAACGTCTGCTGCGCTACGGTCTGAGCGACGAACGCCTGCTCGCGCTCACGCACTTTGCCGCGCACTTCGGCCAACAGCTTCGACAGCTTCTCCGCCGCGATCGCCTTGGCTTGTTTGTCGGCTGCATCGAGCAACTCGGTGGCCGCGCGATACCGATGCTCACTCACAGCCCGTCCGACAATCGCGACGACCTCGTTCAGCACCGGCTCCAGCGCGGTCGCAGACTTGCAGGCCGCCATGAATTCAGTGACGTGCCTGGTCCGCTCGGCTTCGGCATCCACTTGGAATGACTCAATCAACTGCTCCACCACGACCAGAAACGCTTGAAAGTCACCCGCCTCGCGCAAGAAGGGCAGCACAGTCACCAGCACGACGTACAACTCATCCCCCGCCGTTGCCGAGTCACCCGCCAGCTCCATCAGCTTCTGCGCCGCCTGCTGCTTCTTCGCCGTCGTGTTCGCCTTGGACAACTCGAACGTTTCGTTGAGCAGCTTGCGAACCTCGGCCTGCCGCGCTGTCGTCGGCACGACGGCCTTGCCCGGTTTCGCGTCTTGAGCGCTGGCCACCAATGACCACGCCACGCACAACACGGCTGCGAAGCTCCATCGCATCGCGGACAAGAAGACATGCGACCGTCGAAGCTGGTTCATTGTAAAATCTCCCACGTTGAATGCCTGCGATCTGCGAAACTGCTGTTTATCGACCGGACTCGGCGGGGCCAGAGTCCTTCATTTGTGAGCGTTGTTGCGAATCAGTCGAGTTTTTGAATTGTCTTCAAAGCAGCCCTCATCGCTCCGCGTGATGAGCCTTTCAGGGGAGACGTTCGAGCGTTCAAATATCGCCGCCTCAGACACCGATGATCCTCAGTCGCAGATTGAAGACTTCAATCGCCAGTCTAATCTCCAAATCGAGCGAAGTGTTGATTGGGAGTCTGTACCTCAAGGCTCATCACGCGGAGCGATGAGGGCTACTTTGAAATCGAAGACTCCGACCCTGCCACCCGAAGGAAACATTCCGCTCGTTCATATCCCGTAGAACTTGGCGGCGTTGTTGTGGAAGATCATCTCAGTTCCGCCTCAGTCGGTTCCAGTAGGAAGGCGAGTTTGCTGAGCAACCAGTGGGCCAGCGGTTGGCGATGATGGTAATACAGCCAACTCTCCGTCAGCTTGCAACCCAGGAACTTCTTGAATTCGTAGGTCGTCGGTCCCAGTTCAAGGCAATCACAACCAATCTGAAGGGAGTAATCGATTGCCCGCAGATACATCAGGAACCACAGACCGTAGGCCTGCCCCCGCTCGTAATCCATGCCGACGTATTTCAAGGCCCGATGTGTTCCTGCCCCCAAAACTTGCGAGAAGCCGATCAACCGCGCCTCTTCATAAAAGAGCAGATACGTGCTGAGCGGTGCCGTCTGCACGAAATACTCTGTGGTAAGCCGTTCCAACTGGACCGGGGACTGGTCGTGCGTGTTCAAATACAGGCGGTGGATTTCGCCAGCGAGTGTCGCGGACAGCCCTTGCGACCGTCCGCAGTGCTCGACGACCCGCACCGGTTCTCCCCGTTTGCGCTTGCGGTTCAAGTCATTACGTTTCCTGCTCGTGAGTCGGGTGTAGAAATCGGGTGGGATGTGCAATGTCGCCTGCGGCAGATTCTTGATCTGCACGAAATTGGTCAACGGCAAATCGTCGAGATAGCCTTTGTAACCAACCAGGCCCGCGAGCTTGTGCAACTCGCGATTCACCGCCACGAGCACCTCCGCTGAGACCTCGCCCTCAATGCGGCCCAAGTCGAGAGACGGGTGTCCGACACAGGCAACGTGAAATTTGACCCATCGAAGTGCGGACTTCAGCCATCCCGCCGGCAACATGGTGTTGATGCGAAAGTCGAGCATGAAATAGGGGACAATCGCGACAGTAACCCCCTCACGACGAACCGCCAGGCAGCGACTGTGCATGCCCTCAATGCGGCTGTTCTCAAACGCCAGAAAGAAAGCGGCATCTTCAGGCTCGCCGCGGAGAAAATTTTCTGGCGGGGTCTGCAGAAATTCAATGGTCAGCATGCATCACTTGTCTTCTTCTTGAATGATTGAAATGGTGACGCTCCACGGACTCATCGGAGATAAGAAGTGTTGGCCGAAGTCTCGCAGTAGCAGGTGTGTGCAGCAAGGCGGAACACACCTCTTCTCGTTGGCATGATGGTGCGTTCCGAAGGCTCCACGCACCCTACGTCTCTCCGACCCTGCTACCCGGTTGGAACACCCCGTTCGCTCAAATCCCATAGAACTTGGCGGCGTTGTCGTGGAAGAGTTTCTTTTGGAAGGCGACCGGGCGGTCTTTCACGATTTGCCTCAGAGCGTTGACCCACTGCGAGAACGTGGCCTTCAGCGTGCAGACAGGCCAGTCGCCGGCGAACATCACTCGGTCGTCGCCGAAGGTGTTGATCGTGTCGTTGATGTTCGGGGCGAGGTCCTCCGGCTTCCAGTCCTTGTTGGCGGTGACGATGATGCCCGAGACCTTGCAGACCGTGTTTTTGCGGGCGGCCAGTTCCTTCATGCCTTGAAGCCATTTGGCTCGGGCGGCCTGGTCGGTGGAGGTGACGCTCATGTTGCCGCAGTGATCGACGATGAACTTCGTCTTCGGGCACTGGTCCACCAGTTTGACCGCGTCGAGGAGTTCGCCTGATCTCATGCAGAGGTCGAAGCTGAGGCCCAGCTCGCCGAGCAGTTGAATGCTCTCGACGAACTTCGGTTGCAGGCAGAAGCCGGCCGGGTCGGTGTCGCCGTGCAGCACCTGGCGGACTCCCTTGATGTACTTGCTCTGCGCCAGCTTGCGGATGTACGGCTCAAAGCCCGGCGTGCCGGGTCGGCCGGAGATCACGGCGGCCTTCATCGGGTTGTCGCCTCGTTGACAGAGATCGATCACGTAGTCGGCTTCGGCCACCTGCTGCTCAGGGGCGACATCGACTTCCATGTAGACCGTCTTCACGACATTCAGCCCCTTCGTCGCTTCGAGGTAGTCGGACATGACGAAGCTGCGTTGGAGCGGCTTCGTGTCCTCGCCCTTGTGCCACGGCAGTTTGAACTTGGTCGTATCCCACAGATGCTGATGAGGGTCGATGATCGGCAGGGAGTCGGTCACGGGGGCGTCCTTGGCAAAGGCGTCTTCGAGGGAAAGAGGCCCGGCGGCTCCGACGAACGCGGCGGCTCCGAGCGATTGCAGAAACTGACGACGGCTGGCGGGTGAGTGAATCATGCAGGCAGCTCCTGGAAGAAGAAGGGGGGAGGCGAAATCGTAGTCGATGAACTGCGCGAATGCACCGGAACGGACGCAGTCGCAACGGGGGCAGCGGCGAAGCTTCCCTTCTTGTTCCCCTCGCCCCTCTGGGGTGAGGGGCGATTGCAGTGGGACGCTCGGCAACAGTTGCCCCTCACCCCCGGCCCCTCTCCCCAGCGGGGCGAAGGGAGGTAAGAAAAGTCACTGGTCCGGGCAGATCACCGATTCACGACGGTATCCGTATGGTGCTGCGCGTCACCGGCTGAACCTGCCGGACGACGGGATCGCCGGTAGGGCGAGGCCCTCGTCGCGCGTGACTCTTCCCGACGTGCGGGCTGTGATTGTTGGTTCGTCGGTTCTTGGTGTGCCGAGTGAACTCTGTCCGATCAACTCGCACCCGATCAGCCGATTCGATGGAAGCAGTCTCGATGACGAAGTCCGGCTTAGCTTTGTCAGCCGGACTTCTCACCGGGAGATTGCCTGCGGAGAGAAGTCCAGCTTTCGGAAAAGCCGGGCTTCAGGACGGTTGGCGGTGGGCAACCTAGATGGTTCACCGCTCGGCGATGGTCAACGGATGACTCATGAACTCGACCGACTCAGCCCGTGTTTGTGCGAATGGATTCACGCGACCAGCGACATCGCGGCGGATGGTGGTGCTGTGTCTGGCGGCGCTCGCGGCGGGGTTCGGCGTGGCGACGTGGCTCGAAGTTCGCGGAGCCACGTCGTACTCCGGTCAACTTCAGGCCCGCACGACTTCGGTTGCGGCGGGCCGAGGTGCGCGGATCGCAACGCTGAGCGTGACGGTCGGACAGCGGGTCGTTCCCGGTGAGAAGCTGCTCGAACTGGCGGACGATCGGTTGACGGGGCAGATCACCGCGAAGAAACGCGAGCTGGTCGAACTCGAAGCGGACGTGCAGCGCATCAAAGCCACGGCCGACGTGGAACTCGAATGGCGACGGCGCGAGTTGCAGAGCGAAACGTTTCAAACGCGGCTCAAGGCGGCGACGATGACTCAGGAAAAGCTGAGCAAGCAGGTCGAGCAGCTCGCGTGGCAGGAACAACTGACCAGTCGGAATCCCGATCTGGATGCGGGGCCATCGCTGGTCGAGGCCGCTTCGCCGTTCCGTCCGAGCATCCTCCACTCGCACGTCATGGACGAACGGCGGTTGCAGGCGATGCTCAAGGAGGACGCGGCGGCGGGTGCCGCAGAGTCCCTCGCCTCGCAGTTGACGTTGTGCGAGCAGCAACTCGAACGACTCAAGAAACTGGGCGAAGAGTTGCCGGACAAGATTCGGTTGTCGGCGGGAGTCGAACTGGCCGAGACGCGACTGACGCGAGTGCGCGAGGAACTGAGTTCGCTCGAGCAACAACGCGATTCGCTGACGATTGTCTGTCCGTCTCACGGTGTGGTCGGCGCGGTCCATCACGAGCCGGGCGATCTCGTTGAACCGGGCACCACGATCATCGAACTCTTTGACGACGACCGTCGGCACTTGACCGCTTTGATCCCATCCTCGGAGATGGCCCGACTGCTGCCAGGCACCAAGCTGACACTGATCTTCCCGGCCGGGTACAAGCGGATCGGGTTGGTCGCCGCGATTCCTCCCCAAGCGATGTCCGAGCGTCGCGCCTCACTGTCCGAGGATTCGCAAGTGGCGGTGAGGATCGAACCGGCCGGCAAGTTGTGGCCCAAGATTCCGATCGGCTCACGCATCAAGGTGCAGGTGCCGCAGTAGAGCGAATGATTCAGCGGATGATTCAAACGCAGCCATCATCGCTCCGTGTGATGAGCCTTTTGAGATCAGGCGTCCACTTCTGTAAGGCTCATCACGCGGAGCGATGATGGCTAGAGGGCGTTTCAAAACGTGTTTTTGCCTCGAAAAACTAGCCCGACGCGCAAGCGAGGGCTGGACATTCGGTGACGGCTAAGCCCTCGCTCGCGCGTCGGGCTAGTTTTGAAATGCGATCTAAGTTGGTCTGAGGCAAATCTTCGCTGGTGTCTGTCGCATCACGGCAGGCGCTGCACCGTGGCGATCTGTTCGATGGAGAACGGCCCCAGTTCGTGCGGCTCTTCGTCCGTCTCATCGGCTCCCCAGAGGACGAGCTTTCCTTGTTGGCTGGCTCGCGAATCGGGGAAGCCGCGCACGGTGCGGCCATCGTGCAAAGTGACCTCGACCTCGGCGGTCTCTTCGATGCCGAGCGACTCGTGAACGAGATCCGGGAAGCGCGACCACGCCCACGGCCAGAGCGTTTTTTCGGGAGCGATCTTCCCGGCAAGGTCGTTCCATTCCAGTTCGGCCTGTCGCAGCGAAATCAGCGGGGCGTTGCGGCACCACGGCTGAAGCACTTCGCTGAGCCAAGTTTTGCGCGACGCAACCAACTCGTCAAACGTTGACATCGTCACGCCCCGTTCGTTCGAGTCACGGCCTGCCACACCTCGGCGGCAATTCGGTCAACCGACTTGAGTTCGCCGTTGTCGAGGCAGTCGATGCGCAGCCAGTTCGGTTCTGCAATTGCCAGTCTCGCGTAGATGTCGTGAACTCGCTGGAGGTACGCCGAGTCGGCCTCCTGCAAATCGGCGGCGCGGTCGGTGTAGGGCCGCTGCGCCTTGAGCGCGATCAACCGCGTGGCGTGTACCACGGGCAGATCGAGAAACACCGTGCGGTGGGGCTGAGGCAACTCGTACAGCGAATGCTCGACATAGCGAACCCACTCGATCAATTCCTCGCGTCCGGCTCCATCGAGCTTGGCGGCCTGATGGGCAATGTTGGACGCGATATATCGGTCGCAGATGACGAGGTCATTCTCGGCCAGCGCCCGCGTCAAGACCGGCTTCGATTCAAACCGGTCTCCCGCGAAGAGCAGTGAGACGAGAAACGGGCTGACCTGATCGAGTTGCCCGAACCGCCCGTTCAGAAAGTCGCCGATCTTGCTGCCGAACCGCGTGTCGCGATAGCGCGGAAAGCTGAGCAACTCGCAACGACGGCCCGTGGCGCGAAGCTGCTCGACCAGTCGAGCGGCCTGAGTTCCCTTGCCCGATCCGTCGATCCCCTCGATGACAATCAACTCACTCACAGCGACGAGTCCTTTGCGGCGACAGCGTCGCTCGGTTTGGTGACGACCGGGCGGCCAGCCTATCCGGCGCTCTTGGCCGAGTCGCCGTCTGCTCCCTCATTCAACAACGCCACGGCCTCATCGGCGGTGGCCGTCACCGTAAAGTATTCGTTCAACTTTGTGGCGTTGAGCACGTCTTGCATCATGCCCGCCACACCGCACAGGACGAGCCGGCCCTCACGGCGGTGCAGGTTGCGATGCAGGGCGATGAACTTGCCCAGCGCGGCGCTGGTGATCAGCGTGACGATCTGAAAATTGACGGCCAGTCGCCGACAGCCGAATTGATCGACCAACATCGACAGTTCCTGGCCGAGCTGTTCGATGTTGTCTTCTTCGGACAGTCCCGACCTGGCGATGTGAGCGACGACAACCGCGCCGCGATCATCGATCGTAAAATAGGCCGGCTTGAACTCACTGAGTGCAGCCATCATCAGTCTCCCGTTCGGCTTCGAGGCAGTGCCGTGTGGCCCGGGTTGCCCAACCCGAGATCATCCGGCCCACATCACCGGGTCCACCGGGAAGCTCGACAGGCACATAGCGCCGGTCGGTGCCGTGGACCCAGCCTGTGCGCGCGGAAGATTGGCCCTCCACCAGCACTTCCACCTCGCGTCCGATCAGCGACGAATAGTACAGATGGGCGAGGTCGCGTTCCAGTCGTTCCAGAATTCGCATCCGCTCCTCGCGGACTGTGCCGTGAATTTGATCGGGCAACGTCGCGGCGGGTGTGCCCCGTCGAGGGCTGAACGGGAAGAGATGCATCTTCATGAAACCCGCGCGACGGCAGGCGGTCAGAGTCTGCTCGAACTCGTCGTCGGACTCGCCCGGAAACCCAATGATGATGTCCGTGGTGAAGGCGGGATGATCGAGGCACTCGCGCAGACGATCGATGTTGTCGAGAAACCGTTCGATCGTGTATCGCCGTCGCATCCGGTGCAGCACCGTGTTCGAGCCGCTTTGCAGAGCAGGGTGGAACTGCGGGCAAAGGTGCTCGCAATCGGCGGCGGCCGAGATGAAGTCGTCGTCGATCTCGGCGGCTTCGATGCTGGAGAGCCTCATCCGCCACGGCCCCGAAATCTTGTCGAGCCGACGGAACAGATGCGACAACCGAAATGGCGGCAATCCGGTGCGGCCGCGCGTCGTATCGACCCCGTAATGCCCGACGTGAATGCCCGTCAGGATGATCTCACGGTAGCCATTGTCGATCAGCCTGCGAACCTCGGCTTCGATGTCTTCGGGCGAGCGGCTGCGCAGGCCGGGTCGGACCTGGGGGATGATGCAGTACGAGCACTTTAGAATGCAGCCGTCCTGCACTTTGACATAGGCTCGCTTGCGACCTTCAAACCGGCTGATGCCCGTCGGCATATCGACGATGCCGTGCCGCGCGAGAATGTCGGGCAGCTCGCGCTTGTCGGTCACGACCTCGAACACCGATGGCAGGATCGCGACGGCGGCGGGGTCTCGCGTCGCGTAGCAACCCATCACCAGCGTGCGCGTCCCCGGGTTGTGCTTTGCGAGTTGGCGAATCACCTGCCGCGAGCGTGAGTCGCCATTCGACGTGACCGTGCAGGTGTTGACGACGCACAGATCGGCCTGTTCGTCATCGGTCGCCTCACGAAAGCCGTTGCGTTCGAGCGCCTCCAGCACGAGCTGGGTCTCGTATTGGTTGACCTTGCAACCGAGCGTCACCAGCCGACACGTCTTGTCGGCGCGGTGCATCGGTTCCGCACTGAGGAGTGGCTCTGCCAGCATGAGGTTTGTCATCGAGCTATCGCCGCTGATGAGAACCGCCGCGACCGCGCGCGCCACCATCGCCGCGTCCGCGTGGCTCGGGGCCGCGAGTCCGAATGAGGTACGAGATGGCTTCCTCCCACGTGGGGATCCCCTCGTAGTTCACCGGTGCGAGAGGCTCTTCTTCGACTCGTTCCGAGCGAGCCTGTGGTTCGTCGCGAACCTCGTCGTCGTCGCCCTCGTCGTCACCCTCTTCGCTCTCGGATCGTTGGTCGGCTCCGACCGCCGCGCCTTCGGCCGGTCGTTCATCCGGCCGTTTGCGTCCGCGTCGCCGACGACGGCGAGGTCGGCGTTGCTCGCCCCCCTCCTCATCTGTTCCCTCGGAATGCGTCTCGGAAGTGTCGTTTTCTTCGGTGTCGCTGGTGGACGAATCGTCGTCGCTCGCGAAAGAGAGCTGATCATCATCGTCGCGTTCTTCGGAGTCGGGACCGTCCTCCGTGTCCGTCTCACCAGCCACGGTTTCGGGGCGGCGACCACGTCCACCGCGACGGCGTCTTCGGCGTCGCGGTGGACGATCTTCGTTGCCCGACTCACCGCCTGATTCGCTGGCGTGGCCGGTCAGATCCGTGCCTGCCTCATCGGCACCCCCGGCCAACTCCTGAAACAAGTCCATCGCAAAATCATCGTCGTCGCTCGCACGAACCGGAGCGGGAGCCGGTGCGGCGGGCCTTCTTGTTTGAGGAGCGACCGCAGATTCGGCGGGCCGAGCCGGAGCAGCCGGAGCGCGACGCGGCTTCGGTTCGTCATCAATGCCTGCGGCAAAACCATCGTCCGGCGCGACGGACGCCGCTGGTCGCGGAGGCGCTGAACGTGGCGGACGTTGTTCGTTCGATTCGGGTTGCCGCGCGGGGCGCTGTTCTGGGCGAGGTGCCTGTTCGGTGCGGGGCACCTCATCGCGAGACTCGCTGCGGCGGGGACGATCGTCTCGGCGCGGTGCCTCTTCGCGGCGCGGCGGCCTGTCGCTCTGAGTCTGCTCGGCGGCGGGAACCGGGACATCGCGCGGGGGTCGCGGTCGCTCTTCGTCTCGGCCGGGAGATCGGTCTCGGCCACCGTCTCGGTCGCGAGGCGGACCGCCTGAACTACGCGGTGGACCGCCCGCACCGCGTCGGCCCGAACGATCACCTCCGCGCCCGGATGGCGGATCACTGTGGGAGCGGGGCGCAGGCTTGACCGGCTCGTCCCAGTTCCAGCTTTCGAGCTGGTCCCAGATGTCCGGCTCGTTTGTTTCACGCTCGTCGATGGAGGCTTTCTGAGCGGAGACCGGCTCGGCATCTGCCTCTTCGGCGTCGGCTGCGGCTTCGTCCTCATCGTCCTCGGGGAACGACAGGTCCGGTTCGACCTGCTGTTGAGCCACGACTGGTTTCAAGCCGGATGCGGCCAAAGGCGCGGGAATGGTTTCCGCGACAACCGGCTTTGCGGGAGGAGCCTCTTCGTCGGGCAGATCGAAGTCGTCGTCCGGCCCTCCGAACTGAATGCCCAGCAAATCGGAGGCGAGTTTGCCCCACGAATCGTCGTCTTTATTCTTGGAAGAGCCGGCGGAAGGCGGTTGTTTGGCCATGAACGTTGGGTGGTCCACGAGGAGTCGGCGTCAACGCGAACCGGTCGCGTAACACCACGCCAGACCAGTCGCCAGACAGGGCGAGACTATGGCGTCTACACCGGTTTTCTGCAACAGATGCCCGTGAATGCAAAGGGGTCTGCGACGTGGATCGCGTGTCTCATCTCCGCCCTTCCAGCCGGGCGATGAGCGCCACCGCCGACAGCGTGTCGCATTGAAGCCTGACGCGCCTGCGAAGTGATGTCGCAGCCGATCCTTCGCTGGCGCGTCAGACTTCGAGGCGACCATGAATCATCCGAGTCAGCGGGTCGCCGCAGTGTTCTTGGCCTGAAGAATCTCTGCACGCTTTTCCAGTGCCGATTGGAGTGACTGCTGGTACTCCTTGTACTGCGCATAGCCTTCGTGCTTCAGGAGCAGATCGGCTTGCGGGCTGAGGATGACCGTACACGGCAGCCGCTCGACCTCCAGAATCTTCGCGACCTTCGCATCGCGATCGAAATCGAGATGGACCGGAATGAAATCGCGCTCGACGACGGCGACAATGCGTTTGTCACCCAGCGTCTCGCGTTCGAGCTTGTGGCAGTACGAGCACCAGCTTGCTCCGAACACGATCAACAGCGGTTTGTCCTGAGCGATGGCGAGCTTGTGTGCCGCCTTCAGGCTCTGATTCCATTGAATCTTCGGAGCCGCCTGTCCGGCCAACGGCGGAGCCGCTTCGGCGACGCAAGCCAGTCCACCCAGCGCAACGCCCGTTCCGAGAAGCTCCAGACAGAAACGACGACGATCCATGACGACATCCCTTTCGCAGTGCGATGCAGTGAGCAGCGAGTCGATTTTCTTATCGGCCGGTGGGGATGCATTTCTGTTTCAGTTCTCCCAACCGGTCGGATCGAATTACCGTGTTCCAACGGAAAAGCCCGCCTGCTTTCACAGCGAGGCGGGCCTGCATGATTCACACGAACGGACCAAACGAGCCACTTCACGCAGCCCTCAATTGAGGGGCGGGATCGTCACCGGCGGAGCACCGGCAGGATCGGCCGGTTTGTCGGCCGCGACCTTCGGCTTGACCAGTGTCTTCTTTCCCTGACGCAGGTTCTCGAAGCTCTCGCCCGACACGACGTAGTACCAGTCGGCGAAACGGGCGTTCAACTCCTTGACCAGCTTCTCCCCGTCCTTGCTCTTCTGAGCATGGGTCTTCATGTCCGACTCGAACTTCTTTTGATCGAACTCAAACTTGGCGAGTGCCGCCTCGTAGACCTGCTTCGGGTCGATGGCCGTGTTCGTCGGGGCGACCGCGTCTGCGGGGACATCATCGGATGAGGCGTCGGCCGCGGGAGTCTCGGTGGGCGGCTCGGGCTTCACGGGCGCTTCCGGCTTCGGGCCGAGGCCCACGTCGTCGAAGTGGACCATCACGAACAGATAACGACTCTTCTGGAGAGACTTCGTTGAATCGGGTTTCTGCTCGTCATCCTTGGCGTCACCTGCGGGCTGCTTCGGGGTGTCACCGTCCTTCGACGCGAAGCCGACTTCGACTTCCTCTTCACTGCCGCTGAAGACATCGCCGAACTTCAGGTCGTAGGCCACACCCTGGTCCGTCACGGCGACCATCTGCCCTTCTTTTCCGATGAGCTTCGTTCGGTTCGACTTTCGATCCGAGGCGAGGAAGAACCCCTTGTCCTGGAGATCGATCGCCGAAAACTGGTCGCGCGGCAGATTGCCATCGCGCAGGCCCTGCATCAACTTCGCAGGCTTCTGCCGCACGCCGACGATTTTGAGTTCGTCGAGGGCGCTGACCAGCTTCCGAATCTCGTCTTGATTGACCTCTTCACTCGCCTCATCAAGGCCGTCCAGCTTCCACGGATCATTCGAGACTTTGCGAGACAGGCGACTCAACTCCCCTTCCACAATGGCACCCTGAGCCAGATCGACAGAACTGGTGTCGATCAGGATGTTCGACAAACGCGTCCCTTCGATCTTGAGCAGGTCCGGTTCGATCCAGTCGGAGAACTTGGTCGAGATCTGAATGTCGAGCTTCGCGATGTACGTGGCCTTTTCGTCGGGACGACGGATGTAGAACGAGCCGGTTCGTCCCTTCGACTCTTTGCCGATGATGTAGTCGGCCAAGACCTTGCCGTCGGCATCCTTGAGGGTGATGCGGTTTCCAATCCCTTTCAGGTCGCTCAGCTTTTCACCCTGTGGGTCGAGGACGCCGAACTCGGCGTGTTCGTTCTCGCGGCGACCGGCAAACGTCTCGCGCTTGATGCCGATGACGGACGTGGCCGTCTTCGCGAGACGATCCTTGCCGTCGGCCGGGTAGTTGTTCCGCTTCGGAAGACGCCACAGCCCGTCCTTGCCCTGTACGACAACGAACGGCCGGACTTCGGCCGTCTCTGGGTTGTAGTTCGTGACCATCAGTGACTTGGCCGCGTCGGCGTCCTTGAAGTCGGGGTAGAAAGCGGTGCCGACCTCCGTGATTTCGGTCGAGGCTTTCGGGCCCGAAGGCCCCGCAAACCGCGCGGCGACCACGGAAACAACGGCCACAATCACAAAGGCGAGCGTACGCTGGGATTCGTTCATGACAATGCTTCTGTGAGAGGAGTAAGCGAGTAGGGTGCGTGGAGTCTTCGGAACGCACCGGTTGGGCCGAGGACGGTGCGTTCCG
>JAYUFF010000479.1:0-1986 GCA_043738825.1 Schlesneria sp. | reverse complement strand
CGATCTTCTCGACTTCAAGCCGGATCTTCCGCAGATCGACTTCGAGGTTCTTCAGCACGTTGGCCGCGACCCCCGAGCCTTCTTTGACGAGGCCCAGTAGAACGTGCTCGGTGCCGATGTATTCGTGATTGAATCGCTGGGCTTCCTGATTCGCCAGTTGCATCACTTTGCGGGCGCGATCAGTGAATCGCTCGTACATGCCGAAGCCTCCGGATTTGGTGAGTGGGTTGTCCCACCATGATTACTGTTTTTGACTGTTTACCAAACTGGTCTGTTGTCGCTGGATCAGACGTGTTTTGCATGGACGACTCGCATCGTCAACGTGTTCGGCCAAGGATAGGCCATGTTCAGGATGGCTGATTCAATTTTGGGCGGCGTGTCCTGAGGATGGCCCGTGGAAGGGATCAGCCCTGTGGATCAAATCGTCCCGATAACCGCTACGACTTGCTCGATGAGAAGAATTGGGAGGACCGCCTCAACCCATCCACAAAACGCTCGGGATTCTAGTGGCGTGTCTGGTGGAGGGCAAGGAGCCTCCCAGCCACACAGCGGGTCATTGGCATGCGTTGAAATTGCTCACGATTTTGAAGTTGACTGACAGATTGAAGTCGTCGTTCAAACCAACGCGAGACCGCAGCGCGGCGCGCGAGTCGTCAGCACTCCGTCGCAGACTACCCCGGATTTTTCAGGGCCTCCGCAGGGAGTGAACAGAGTGTCACACATTAAAGGTGTGAGCTTCGTCATCGCGAGAAAACCTGCGCGGGATCTGCGGAATCGGCGGGAGTCGCGGGCGGGTCGGCATCAGTCGTTGCCGTTGGGCCAAAGAGCAATCGACACCTCAACCCAGTTGAAGCCCGATCTTTTCCGAGCCGACGGCAGTTCCTTCGTGCCTCCCCGGACGTGCGGTACGCCGAGAGTCTTGGCTCATCCGCCGAGCTGTCGTCTCAAGTCTTCAAACCTGTCTTGTAGCGAGCGGAATTCGTCGTGGATCGAGGCGAGGTCGTCTTTGAGTTCTCGCACCGAGGCTTCGAGGGCGGCGACACGCTCGTCCGAGGCGCGGGCTGGAGAGGACGCTGCCATCGCGTGCGAGGCGGCGCTGGTGGCGGGTCGCGTCGAGACGGGAGCGGCTCCGTCGTCGTCGTGGCCTCGATCCTCGTCGTCACTCAGCGCGGAAAGCTGTTCGTGGTTCTCGCCCTCGGGGTAGAGGTTGTGATCGACTTCGATGCCGCGTCGTTCGAGCGGGCCGTTCGAGCGGATCAGGTTCGCTTCGAGCAGGGTCTGCAACTCGCGCCGCAGGTCGTCTTGAGACTCGATCTGCGCCATGCGGCTCGCGCGGGTTCGCAGTTCGCCTAGCTGCTGCCTGCCGCGCAACAGCAGTTCGGTCATGATCGCCAGTTGCGGGCCGGTCAGCTTGGTCCGCATCCGCATGTAGTGGCGATAGCGTTCGGTGCGACCGCTCTGCGTGTGAATGCTCGCGACGAAGCCGAGCTTCTGCAATTCGTCGAGCGTTTCGGCGACATCGTCCTCGTTGTAGTTCGAGATCGGGGCGCGATTGTTCTTCTGATTGCAACCGGTCGTCGCCCCCTTCAGCGTCATCGGATATTGGTCGGGGACGGTCGCCGCCTTCTCCAACAACACGCCCAGCACGCGGCGCTGCTTGCGAGAAAAGGACGTGAGCGGAATCAATTCGCTCGTCTCTGAGTCGGACACGGCTGGCTCTCCGAGGTGTGAATCGAGGCATTCAGTGACCCGGACGCTGAGAGCGTCCGGGTCACTTTCGCGGGGCGGGAGCATAGAGAATCGCGCGGCTTCCCGCCAAGGAACGAACGAACTGTGCGATGGCATGGCGCGCACTCGCTTCCTCCCCTCTCCCTAGGGGGCGAGGGGGACAAGAGGGAGGGTGGCAGGGCCATCGCCCTTTTCAAATGGGGGTGCCACGGTCACGGAGCTTCGATGTGGCCGTGAGGGGAAGTGAAGGCTGTTTCC
>JAYUFF010000478.1:0-1987 GCA_043738825.1 Schlesneria sp. | reverse complement strand
TTTATGCCGAGTGCCTCGAATCGCCCGGTGCTCCGACGGTGATGGTCTACGGCCACTACGACGTTCAGCCTCCCGACCCGCTCGATTTGTGGACGACTCCGCCGTTCGAACCGACCGTCCGCGACGGCTGCCTCTACGCACGAGGAGCTACCGACGACAAGGGACAGGTCTTCACGCACATCAAGTCGGCCGAAGCGTGGCTGCGTACGGTTGGCAAGTTGCCGGTGAACCTCAAGTACGTGATTGAGGGCGAGGAAGAAGTCGGCAGCCGGAACCTCGAAGATTTTCTGAACGCGAACAAGGACCGCTTGAGTTGCGACGTGGCGGTCGTGAGCGACACGAGCCAGTACGCGCCAAACCAGCCGGCCATCACGTATGGCCTGCGCGGGATTCTGGCGGTCGAGGTGACTGTGACCGGCCCGAAGAAGGATTTGCACTCGGGCGTCTTCGGCGGCGCGGTGATGAACCCGGCGACGGGCCTCGCGCGGATGATCGCCTCGCTGCACGATGACCACGGGCGAGTCCGCATCCCTGGCTTCTATGACGCGGTCCAAAAACTTTCCGACGCCGAACGACAACAGTTCCGCGACCTGAACTTCGACGAAGCGGCCTTCAAAACGGAACTCGGCATCACCGAGGTCTTCGGCGAGGCGGGCTTCACCACACTCGAACGGCGCTGGACGCGACCGACGTGCGAAGTGAACGGCCTCGTCAGCGGCTACACGGGGGTCGGGCCGAAGACCATCGTCCCGTCGAAGGCCACGGTGAAGATCACCTGCCGACTGGTGCCCGATCAAGACCCGCACCAACTCATCGAGGCGCTGCATCAGTACCTGAAGGCTCAGTGTCCGCCGTCGCTCTTGTTCGAGTTCACCAGCTACCACGGCTGCCCGGCGTTCGTGTTCGACCCGACCAGTCCGTACATCGAAGCTGCGGCCGAAGCGATCCGCGAAGCGTGGGGAGTTCAGCAAGTCCGACTGATCCGCGAGGGCGGTTCGATCCCGGTCGTGCAGACCTTCAAGGACGTGTTGGGCGTCGATACACTCCTGCTCGGCTGGGGCCAAAACACCGACAACTTGCACAGCCCAAACGAACATTTCAGCGTCGCCGACTTCCATCGCGGCACCAAAGCCAGCGCCAGCCTGTGGGCCAAACTAGCGGCGATGCAGGGTGGAGGTTCAGGAGCGTCAGCCGCAAACATTTGTTGAACGCCGTCGCCTCTCAGCCACGGAGTGGCGTCATACGGTTGCCCACGGCGTAAGCCGTGGGAAAGCGGAGTGACTCAACACAAGCCCCGGAGGGGCGACATACCTGGCTGATTGCGTCCATTGCAACAACCGATCAGTTATGTCGCCCCTCCGGGGCTTGTTCGTTTCTGTCGCGAACCCCACGGCTCGCGCCGTGGGCTAACCAATGCCGCCCCTCCGGGGCTGAATGAGGGACAACTTCTGTCACAACTCAATCTCACCTCATCGGAACCAAATCATGTCGCACACTTACACCAACCTGCTGTACCACCTCGTGTGGAGTACGAAAGAGCGGAAGCCGCTCATCGATGACAGACTCGAAACAGAGATGCACAAGTACTTGGGTGGAACAATCGGAGAATTGGGTGGCTCGGCGCTGTTGGTGGGCGGGATGCCGGATCACGTTCACGTTCTGGCCGTACTCCCGGCGAGGCGGGCCTTGTCTGATCTCATGCGTGATGTGAAAGCCAATTCGTCCGGTTGGGTTCACGAGAAGTTCCCGGCGTTGCGCGAGTTCGCGTGGCAGACCGGTTACGGAGCATTCACCGTGAGCCAGTCGCAGAAAGCCAAGGTCTTGGACTACATCGCCCGGCAGAAGGAACATCACCGGGTCAAGTCGTTCCAAGATGAGTTCGTCGAAATGCTGAAGCGACACGAAATCGAGTACGACCCAAAATATCTTTGGGAATGAGGAAGGAAGAGGGATTGAGGGAAGCAGTAATCCCCAGCCACGGAGTGGC
>JAYUFF010000477.1:0-5290 GCA_043738825.1 Schlesneria sp. | reverse complement strand
GGACTGCGCGATGAGCACAGCAGCTTTCAGAATCTGACCGGCTACCCGATGGACCAGAGCAATCGCGAGGGGAAGCCGAACTTCGGTTCGGTCGTCTCGCACAAGCTGGGCCAGACCGATCCGTCGGTTCCGTCGTTTGTCGACTTGTTCCCGACGATGCAGCATCGCCCGTACAACAGCCCGAAATCGGGAGTGCTCGGCCCGGCGCATCGCGCGGTGCAGGCGGATGGAGAAGACATCGCCAGCATGAAGCTGCGGTTCGTCGAGCCACAGCAGTTCGACAATCGTCGCCGGCTGTTGCAGTCGATGGACCGCTTCCGGCGCGAAGCCGATGTCAGTTCGATCCGCAACATGGACTCCAGCTACGACAAAGCCTTCGATGTGCTCACGTCGAGCCGCATGGTGAACGCCCTCGACGTGACGAAGGAGGATCCGCGCATCCGCGAGCGATACGGAGTCGGTTCGGCGAAGCATCTCGGTGATGGAGCGCCGATGTGGAACGATCAGCTTCTCGCGGCGCGGCGGCTGGTCGAGGCGGGCGTGCGCTGCGTGACCGTGGCCTATGGCTTCTGGGACACGCACGGCAACAACTTCAAATACCTGCGCGATCATTTGCCGCTGTTCGACAAGGGAGTCTCTGCGCTGGTGAACGACATCTATGATCGCGGTCTCGACCGCGATGTGACGGTCTGCGTGTGGGGCGAGTTCGGGCGCACGCCCAAGATCAACAAGGACGCCGGTCGCGATCATTGGCCTCGCGTTGGCCACGCCCTGCTCTGTGGAGGCGGCTTGAAAGTCGGTCAGGTGCTCGGCGCGACCGACAAGTTGGGAAGCGACGTGCTGGACCGACCGATTCATTATCAACAGGTGCTCGCCACGCTCTATCACACGCTCGGGCTGGATGAAGATTCGTCAATCAACGACGTAACGGGTCGCCGCCTGCCGATCCTCGACCCCGGCATCCGACCGATCGGCGAGTTGATTGCGTGATTGGCAGACATCGAACTCAATTGCAGTCGCTACGCAATTGAGTGCCCCACGATCAACTTTGGGGTGAGCGGCCGACATGAATCGGCTGGTCTGGAATGATTGACGTGAAAACTGGTGGGCCGCTCTCTTCCACACGCCAGATACCTCACACGGCCTTGAGTGAGATGTTTTCGTTGAACCGCGTGAGGTATCACCAGATTTCTGCATCGTCTCACGGCAGTTCGCGAATCCGCAGGTTCTTGAACTCGACGGGCGCGCCCTCGGATTCGAGGCACAGGTAGCCGGTCTTCGGCTCGCAATTGGTGCCTCCCGAAACTTCCTCGCCGTTCACCCACAATCGGACTTCGCCGTTGATGGCTCTCACGTAGTAGTGGTTCCACTCGCCGACTCCCTTGCTCAGATTCTTTCTGGGGAAGCTGCGAGAACCGCCCGGCGCGACGGGCGGGAACGGCGTCATCTTCGCCTTGCCGACGGGAAAGACATCACCGTGGGTCGTGAACCAGTCGGGCTTCTTGCCCGACGATTTCTCGTACTGCTCCGCGTAGCCGTGGTCGAGCACCTGCACTTCAATGCCACCGGGCGGAAGCTGGCCGGGCTTGAGGTTCGTCAGAGCTTCCTCGCTGGTCCACACGAAGATGCCCGAATTACCACCGGCCTTGAGGTGCCGCCACTGCGCGACGAGTTCAAAGTTTGTGATCTGCTTCTGCGAGCGAGTCACTCCGACCGGCGTGCCCTTGCAGTGAACTTCGCCCTCTTTCCAAGTCCACGTGTCGGCATCGCCATTCACCATGACGAAGTCTTCCCCAGTCAATGCCTTCCACCCGAGCCCCGTTCCGTCGATGACGGCTTTCGGCAGACCCGCGGGTTCGTCGGCGGCGAAGGAATGGTGGGCCAACAACAGCAGTGCCGCGAGTCCCAGACAGACTCGACCGAGGGAGATGGTTCTCATGCAATCAACCTTTTTGTTTGAGGATCCTGATCGTGGGGTGAACTGCTCGTCAGTTGCACCACTTCGCGTGAGGTGCGTGTCGGTCAGAGCAACTCGGACATTTACCTCACGCGGTGGCTGATGAGTCATCGGAGCGGGGCCGCGCGAAGAATAACTGAGTCACTCCTTCGGAAGACGCGACAGGTTTTCGTTGGCTCCGATCAGCAGGAGCGTGTCGTCGGATTGAATGATCTCGTCGGGCTGAGGCACGGCGAGACTCTCCCGCGTTTCCTCCAGACCGGTCTTTCCCTTGGAACGCATCGTCCGGCGAATCGCCACCAGGTTGACGCCGTATTTGACGCGCAGGTTGAGGTCGCGCAGCGTCTTCCCCCGGAAGCTGCCCGGCGCATGCAGCTCGATCAGCGTGAAGCCCTCACCGAGATCGATGAAGTCTTCCAGGAACGGGTTCGCCAGTTTGCGAGCCAGTTGCGTTCCCGTGACGGATTCGGGCTGGATCACTTCGTCCGCGCCGATCTGCCGGAAGATTTCCGCGTGCATCGAAGTCCCGGCGCGGCAGATGACACGCGGGATTTTGAACTGCTTCTTGGCGATGACGGCCGTCAGCAGAGCCGCTTCAAAATTCTCGCCGATGGCGACGATCAGCACGTCGGCCTTGTGAATCTCTTGACTGCGCATCGCCCGTTCGTCGGTGGAGTCCAACACGACGGCGATATCGACGCGATCCTTGATCTCGTCCACCAGTTCGCGATCCGAGTCGATGGCCATGACCTGCACGCCGCTCGCGGCGAGTTGCTCGACCACTGCCATTCCGAACCGCCCCAAACCGACGACGGCGATGCGTCGCATACCAACAGTCCTTTCGCTTCGGTTGAGTCTCGGTCTTCTTGAACGAACGCCCTCAACGTTGCAACGCACGCGGCTGCGGATCAGGTCCGACACGGGGCGAGGCTTCGACTAGCAGCCCGCCGTGACCGACAACTCACTCACTGAGAAAAAAGGGTGCGAGGCGGAAGCCTCACACCCTCTCGAATGTGTCGCGGATTGTACCGGCGGTGTTCGGTGATTCTCCAGCGTCGCTGGGAAGCTGACGCCGCACCGATCAGAAGGGCAATCGCTCAACGATGCTGAGCTAAGTCCGTGGCTCGCGGATTGCCAGCCCAGTTTGAAGGGGAAGACTTAGTCTTTGTCCGGGCGATGACGGGCTTCTGAAAGCCCGTCGCAATCGTTTGCCGTTCGCGTGGTGAGACCGCCTTCGAGGTGATGCGGCTGTCGAGTCGCAGTGTCTGCGGGCCGTTGGACTCTTCAACGGCGGCTCCGGTCGGCGCGGGCTTTTTCGGTGGAATCTCCAAGTCCGGGTCGGCTGGCTTGGGGCCGTCCGTCCCCTCTGAATTGATCTTTTCGGTGTTGGCTTTGAACGTCTCGCGCGGGCCTGTCGAGGTTCCGTCCGTCTTGCTGCGGGGAGCAGAATTCTTATCGAAGGGGTCATTCTCCGGATCGGTCGAAGTACCGTGAGCCGGATGCCTAACGGCGGGCTTCGAGAAGTCTGTGTCGTCAAGCACGTTGCCAGCTCCGCTGCGTCGACCTCCCGCGCCGACTCCTCCTCGGGCTGGCACAGCGCTGCCATCATCAAATGTATCGTTGGTCCGAGTTCGTCCTTTCGACGGAGCAAACCGATCGTCGTCGTAGGTGCGAGGTCGCGGTCCCGCGTGTTCGCGTGGCGGCACGATGTTCAATTGCCTTTCAATCGCCTCCAGCCGAGTTTCGATTCCGCGCGAGGAGTTCGACGGGTCGGCGATCGGACTCAAGCTGCCAGCCGGGGCCGAGTTGACCGTGCAATTGCCCGAGGCACAGCCGCCACCCGAGCAACCGGAACCGCAACTCGACCCGTAGACGGAACCGCACGGCGAACAGCCGCAACCGCTCTGAGCCTGCGAGTAATACGAGGACTGTTGGCAACTGCTGCAGCCGTTTGTTGAGTAGCCATACGAATACGCAGCCGGCTGATAATTCGTACCGACGTACCCGGAGTAGCCCGAGTACCCGGAGTAGCCAGTGTAGTATGGTGTGGAATACGATCGCCGCAGGCTTCCGACCGGTCCGAACAGGGCGTCGTAGGCCCACGGAATCACACCCGCATCACTCGTCGAGGGGAACCCCGTTCCGACGACACACGCCAACAACAATGCAAATCTGGCAAGACGCGACATTTCTTGAGCTTCCTCGATATTGGAGACACTTCCTCTCGAACGACAGTCTTGCACGCCTCCCCATCCCTGACGGCGACTGTCTGCGGAGCGGCTCCCACCGCGTTAAACCACCAACTTGAACCCGTTTGTGCATAACGTTTGTACCGAGGCCGAACAACCGCTGTCAACGAGGCGGTCTGCGTCATCCTGACAATTGTTTCCCGCCGGGCTGACGCTAGAATCGGCCCCTTCCCCTGTTCGCGATGTGCGGACAGGCACACTCCAACCCGGCCTTCCGAATATCTGTGACCGCTGCCCCACCCATGCCCAGTTCAAACCAAGATGTCGTCGATCCTCAGCACGAAGAACTCATTCTGGTCCTCGATTTTGGCGGTCAAACGGCGCAGCTCATCGCCCGCCGTGTGCGAGATCAGAACGTGTTCTGCCAGCTCGTCCGACACGACTTGTCGCTCGATCGAATCAGTGAACTGAAGCCGAAGGGCTTGATCCTGTCGGGCGGCCCGGCCAGCGTCTATGACGAGAAGGCTCCCCGCGTCGATCCGGAACTGTTCGAGTTGGGCATCCCGATCCTTGGCATCTGCTACGGGATGCAGCTCGCCTGTCAGACGCTCGGTGGCACGGTCAAGCCGGGGACGAAGCGCGAGTTCGGTCGCACAAGCTGCCGCGTGTCGCAGGGCGATGCGCTCGTCGAGGGACTGCCGCAGACGATGACCGTCTGGATGAGTCACGGCGATCAGGTTCACGACGCGACCGGTTTGTTCGTGCCGCTGATGGACACTTCGACCTGCCCGTTCGCCGCCGTGAAGCACCGGACGAAGCCAATCTACGGACTGCAATTTCATCCCGAGGTGACACACACCGAACACGGCGGCCAACTGCTCGCCAACTTTGTGACGAAGGTCTGCGGCTGCCACGGCACTTGGAAGATCAGCTCGCTCATCGAGCGAGAGGTCACGTCGATCCGGGCACGAGTCGGCAACAATCGCGTCATCTGCGGTTTGTCAGGCGGCGTTGATTCATCGGTTGTCGCGGCGATTCTCTACAAGGCGATCGGCTCGCAGTTGTCGTGCATCTTCGTGGACAACGGCCTGCTGCGCAAGGGGGAGTCCGACAAGGTCCGCGACCGGTTTCAAAACCACTTCAA
>JAYUFF010000476.1:0-5303 GCA_043738825.1 Schlesneria sp. | reverse complement strand
AACCCGCAGCGTAAGCGAGGGCGATGACAAGAGGCGTTTTCCCTTGTTTCCCTCGCTTACACTTCGGGTTGCTGGGGTAAAGTAAGTGCCATTGGGCGCTAGCCCCGGTTACGGCGAATTCCACCGGGGCTAGCGCCCTGCGGCTCATTCGCCACGAGAATCAACACGGCTGGCGGAGAGCGGTTTTCTGAGGCACTCGCCAAGCGACTTCACACCGAAAGGCATCATGCAGAAGTACGTCATCATGGGCGCGCAGGGCTGCGGCAAAGGGACGCAGGCCAAGCGACTCAAGCGGGATTTCGATCTCGTTCACATCTCGGTCGGAGACATCTTTCGCTGGCACATCCAGTCGCACACGAAACTCGGTGCGCGGATCAAGCGATTGATTGCCAACGGCCAGATGGTCGATGACGAAAACGTCGAGCAGATCGTGCGCGACCGGCTGGCCCTCCACAATTGGAACTTCGGCTTCATCCTGGATGGCTTTCCGCGCAACCGGTCGCAGGCTGAGTTCTTCCTCGAAAGCTATGACATCGACGCGGTGATCCACATCGACGTGCCGGACGAAGTCGTGTTCGAGCGAGTCCTGGCGCGCAGGCTCTGCAGTCAGTGCGGCCTCGACTACAACCTGATCCATCATCGCCCGGCCGACAACAATATCTGCGATGTCTGCGGCGGCAAGTTGATCGTGCGCAGCGATGACAACGAAGACGGCCTGCGTCAGCGATTGCAGGACTACCGCACGAAGACCGAACCGGTCCTCGAACTGTTCCGCCGGAAGGAACTGGTGATCCAAACCGATGGTCGCCTGCCCGCCGATGAGATTCAGGCCGACATCCGCCAACAGCTCGGACTGAAGCGGTAGCCCGGATGATTCACGCCTCGATGAGATTCCACGATCCAGTGCGGCATTGAAGCCTGACGCGCCAGCGAAGGATCGACTGCGACATCCCTTCGCTGGCGCGTCAGGCTTCAATGCGTCCATGAATATTCCGCAGCAGCCCGCTCCCCGACATGGCGAGGGGGCAAGAAAGAGTCCATCCCACCAGCGGATGCACCCCGACCGACCAGCGCGCTTGATTTCCGGCAGGGCGAGCGGGCAGAATACCGCCGCTCTCGAACACATCTCTTGGAAAATCGTTCGGCTGGACGACCGGTCACAGCGGATGGCAAGGCTTTCGGACTCACAACAACTTCTCAGACTCACAGAAACAGGCCGCACAATGAAATTCTTGGACGGGCAGACGGTCGGCATCGACTTGGGAACCACGTACTCGTCAATCGCGAGGCTCAACCCCGACGGCAAGCCGACATCGCTGCTGAATGCCGACGGACGCAACATCACCCCCTCGGTCGTGCTGCTGGGCGACGATGGCCAGGTCGTCGTCGGCCCGGCCTTCGAGCGCAGTTCGCAGGAATCGGCGGACCACATCGTTGAAGCCGTCAAACGCCAGATGGGGAACAAGGACTTCTTCGTCGTCTACCAGAACAAGAAGCTGTCGCCCGAATTCATCTCGGCGCTGATCCTCAAGAAGATGAAGCAGGACGCCGAGAAGTCGGTTGGCCCGATCGCGAACGCGGTCATCACCGTGCCGTACTACTTCAACGATATCCGTCGCAAGGCGACGCAGGATGCCGGCCGGATCGCCGGTCTGAACGTCGTCGATATCATCAACGAACCGACCGCCGCGACGCTGGCCTATGCCTGGATGAAGGGCGAGTTGGGACGCAGCGACCTGAAGCAGGACGCCAAGACGATTCTGGTTTACGACCTCGGTGGTGGCACGTTCGACGTGACCGTGGTCCGCTACACGCCGACTCAGTTCCGAGTCCTCGCCACCGACGGTGACGTGATGCTGGGCGGCATCGACTGGACGAAGCGAATCACCGATCACGTGGCGGAACAATTCGCCCGCAAGTTCACGGACGACCCGCGCCAGGATGCCGATGAGATGCGCAACTTCGCCGCGAACTGCGAAGACGCCAAGCGAGCACTCAGTACCAAGATGCAGGTGCCGCTGACCGTTTACTTCCGTGGCAAGACGCTGTCGTTGCAGTTCACTCGCAAGGACTTCGAGCGGATGACGGCCGATCTGTTGCAACGCACGCGCGATACGACCGAGTTGGTCTTGCAGCAGGCGGGCATCGAGGCGGGGGCGCTCAGCGAAGTGGTGCTCGTGGGCGGTTCGACCTACATGCCGGCGGTCGAGATCATGCTGGCCGAGGTCTGTCATCGGCAGCCGTTGCGCGATTTGGAGCTGCTCCGCCCGGAAGAGGCCGTGGCTCAGGGGGCCGCCATTCACGCGGCGATTCTGGAGGCGCGCGAGAATCGAGGCGTCGCGGGCTTGAGTGCCCTCGTCAGCAACCGACTGCGCAACGTGAAGATGAGTGATGTCAACTCGCACTCGCTGGGGGTCAAGATCTCCAGCCCCACCGACAAGACCAAGAAGATCAATCACATCATGATCCCGAAGAACTCACAGATTCCGTTCAATGTGAGTCAGCGGTTCGCGACGAACACGGCCAATCAGAAGTCGATTCACGTCTACATCCTCGAGGGGGATGCGACCGATCCCGACGCCTGCACTCAGATCGGCGACTTCCGCATTTTGGATCTGCCCGCCAATCTGCCATCTGGCTCGCCCGTCGAAGTCACCTACAGCTACGATGCCAACGGACGCATTCACGCGGTTGCGAAAGAACTGGCCGGTAACAAAGTCGCCACCACCGAGATCATTCGCGACTCGGGGCTGACCGAACAGGGCGTGGGTGACTTCACCGCCTTGGCGAGGGAATACCAGGTCGAGTAGTCGCAATCAGGACCAAGTGTGGCACGCCCTGAGTCTTTGAAGGACGTGGGCGCAGCGCTGAGCCTGATTCCACGCCCTTCGAGGACTCAGTTCGAGTTTGCGTTTTCCTTTGGACTGCGGCCATTCATTGCCGCTTTCATTTCTCATGTTGGTCGAATTTCTGGATAGATCAAGCCGCATGCGGAGATGAGAAAAATGTGCTGGCCCCGCCAGAAAGGAAAGCGGTGATGAATCCCCGCACTCCAAAAAGTGCAAAACTCGAACTCGGGGCGTGCCCCTCAAACCGCAATCAGGAGTCTCACCCGTGGCGATGGATGTCTACAAGGAATGGCTCGGCATCCCCGAGGGGCCGCGTCCGCCCGACCACTATCAACTGCTGCGGCTGGTGCAGTTCGAGGACGATCCCGACAAGGTTCGCAAGAACTACAAGAAGCTGAACGGACACGTCCGCAAGTACGCGACCGGCCAGTACTCGAACGAGTCGCAGGCGCTGCTCAACGAACTCGCCAAGGCCATGCTCTGCCTGACCGATGCCGAGCAGAAGCTGGAATACGACCGCAGTCAGGGTCGCGAGATCGATGATCGCGACGCCACCACCGGTCGCCGTCCCCTGACGGCGTATCTGCAAGATCAGGGCGTGCTGTCCTCCGATCAGGTGAAGGAAGTGAAGTCGCATGCCGAGCGGACGGGCCTCTCGGTGCGCGATGCCCTCGTCCAACTGAAGATGGTCGAGCCGGATGTGGCCGCGCGGGCGCTGGCCCAGGAAATTGGACGGCCCTACGTCGATCTGGCCGACGTGCTGCCGGACGACTCGATCCTCGATCAGATTCCCCGCACGCTCGTGCGCCGCCACACGTGCCTGCCATTGTTCATCGACAACGGCGGCGTGCTTGTCGCGTGTTCGGACGAACCCGATGCGGAACTCGAAGACGAAATCCGTCTGCGCTTCAACCTGCCGATTCGCCCGGTGCTGGCGACGCCGCTCGCCATCAATCAGGGGATCGCCAAGTACTACGCCGCCGGTTTGCGCAAGGAAGTCGCCGAACCGGCCAAGGGTGGCAAACGCTCATCGTCGTCCGGCTCGTCCAAACCGAAAGCGGCGCTGAACGAGGAAGAGAAGGCTCAACGAAAACAGATCGGCATGCTGGCGATGTGCTGGTCGGTGATCGGCTTCAGCCTGCTCGATTCGTTTGTCCTGTACGACATGATCTACAAGAAGATCGGCCTGCCCGGTCTGATCCCGTTCTCCGGCATCCTGCTCGGCGCACCGCTGGCGTTTCTGTTCTACACCACGCACGTCAAACAGAAGTAACAGGACAGCGTGCGTTCGCAACTCCGGTCCCCTCTCCCGCCCGCTGCGGGGGGAGAGGGTTAGGGTGAGGGGGGGCTCCTCGGGCCGGAACCACTGGGGTCACTGCGACCGATCCTGTTCTGTTTCGTTCACCAATTCCAATGTCTCTCGACAGCTCGGCCCCCTCGCCCTAACCCTCTCCCCCGCAGAGCCGGGGGCGAGGGGACAAGAACGACCGACGAGCAGAACGCACAAGCTGGCAGCATGTGCTACGGTCACGGCGCGGACGGGCAGGAGTGCCCATCCTCCGGCACGTGAGTTGAGGCACCTTTCATGACCTCGTTCGTCGCGAGATTCAGCTTTCCGCTCCTCACCAAAGAGTTGGTCGAGTTGTCGGCGCGACGGCGGACGTATGTGGTGCGCGTGGTCTACGCGATCGCGCTCTACGGCGTGACGTTGTGGACGTACTGGCGCTGGCTGGGGCAGTTCGAGGCCGATTCGTTCGAGTTGCTCGGGCAGGGGCAGACGCTGTTCAACGAACTGCTGCGCTGGCAGTTCTGGGGGCTGTACCTCTTCCTGCCCGTGGTCACTTCGAGTGCGATCACGTCCGAGAAGGAACGCGACACGTTGTCGCTGCTGCTGCTGCTGACGAAACTCGGCTCGTGGACGATTCTGTTGGAGAAGCTGCTCAGTCGGCTGGTGGCGATGGGTTCGTTTTTGCTGCTCGGTCTGCCGCTGGCGGCGGTCGCGTACAGTCTGGGTGGCGTCGAGGTCGAATCCATTTGGAAGGCGACCTACGTGCTGAGCGTCACGTCGCTGCAAGTCGCCAGCTTCGCGCTGCTCTGTTCGACGTGGTTCCGCACCACGTCGTCGGCGTTTGTCGGAACGTACCTGCTCGGGACGGTGGGCGTGCTGTTCGGGTCCGAGTTGCTCAAGCTGGTTCTTGGGCTGGGGATCGCGCTCGGGGCGCACAAGCTGCCGTGTCCTGGTCTGACGAATGAGGGGCGCGCGTGGTTCGTCGCTTCGGTCTCGCACAACCCGACCTATCGCCCCCTCTACGGCCCGTGGCTCTTGCAGAGCGATCCGCTCGGGACGGAACACGTCGCGCGGATGCTGGGGTTGATGCCACAGTCAAAGAATATGGACATCGACTTTGGCTCCGGTACCAACCTCATTTATGACATCAACGGAAACGCGGCGGG
>JAYUFF010000475.1:0-5307 GCA_043738825.1 Schlesneria sp. | reverse complement strand
GAACTGTCGTTGGTCAGCAGCGCGGCCCCCGCGAACTCGCGGAACTTGGGATGCCGGAACTGTTTCAGCCCGTTCAGCACCTGCGCCTTTTCGTTGGGCTGGAGCGACGGGTATTTCTCGGCGAGCTTGTCTGCCACGGTCTTGTCGCCAATCTGCACGAGCAGGTTCAGCGCCCCATTGCGATCGCCCTTGTCCCCTTCGAGTTGTTCGAGCAACAGCGGCAACGCGCGGGCATCCTTCGTGCGCGACAGCAGTTGAATCATGTTCCCGTCGGGCGGCGAGTCCTTCAGATGAACCAGCGTGAAGTCCATGGCCAGCTTCTCACTCCGCTCGTCGGTTCGGTTGGCGAGCGTCTGGAATGAGAAGTCTTTCAGCGGCTTGTCGCTCCCCTTGAGACCCGCCTCCAAGACATCGACCAGCTTCGGATGACCGACCTGAGTCAGCGCCTTGACGGCGTCCAGGTGCAGCCCCGCACGGGGATCGGCCGCGAACTCGTAGAGCGTTTCGGACCAGACCGGTCTCGGGTATTTGGCGAGCACCTGCACGATCCGCTTCTTGGATTCCGGCTCCTCATTTTTGAGCAGACTGAGCAGCGCATCGTGAGCGGTCCCGAAGCGCGATCCGGCGAGGCTTTCGATCGCGGTGCTCGACAGCGGTTCGACGTTGCGCTTTGCGTAGTGGACCAACTTCTCGACCGCCTCCGGCTCACCGAAGTGGCTGAGGGCTTGCAGAGCGGCCTTCTGAACCTCGGGGTCTTTGTCCTCGATCCACTGGAAGATTTGAGGCAGATGCTCGGCGTCGAGCCGTCCGCCACCGTAGGCCAGCGCCGCCGCACGAGTCAGCACGTGGCCCTCGCGGATCTCCTGAAGCAATTCGTCACGAGGCAGGGCGAGGTACGCGGTCCGCAGCGCCGACCCAACCGCCTCGGCCGCCGACTTGTGAACTCGCAACACCGTGTTGTTCCCGCGATAGCCGCTGTAGTCCGCCGAGCCATCGTTGTCGGCGAACTTCACCAGATGAAACTCGCGCAGCCCGCCGGGGATGGCCGGGAACTGTTCGTTGCCGTTGCGGGGCTGACCGATCATCGCCGTGGCCTGATTGAGCCAGTTCAAAATCTGACCGTCCGGCTGCGGCGCGTCGGCACTCCACCGCAGGACGACGCGCGCGACTTTCAGCGCGACCAGCTTGTCCATCTCGTCGATCAGCGACTGCGTGTTGAATGCCGTCATCGTGCCGGTGATCGTCAATAGCGCGAGACTGCCGCGCGGACCAATCCGTTCGGATTCGAGGCCCAGCACCGCGCGTTGCGCCTCGTTGATGTCGATCTCCTTCGTGACCTCACCCAGCGTCAGCTTGAGCTTGCACTTGGGAACCGTCGTCGTGATCGGCAGGCCGGGATAAAGGAGCCAGAACGAATTCTGGCCACCCGCCGGAACCTTCCAACTCTTCGCGGGCTGCATCATGTTCAGGCTGTAGTTTTGCTTGCCGTGCTGGAACGAGTAGTTGACGACTCCCGCCGGGATCGGTTCCAGCTTGCGAGCCTCGCCATCAATCTCGGCCGTGATCTGTTCACGCATCAACGTGATGGGCTGCCCCGTGGTGTTGGCCAGCGTGATGTGAATGGCCGCGTACCGCGACTGCCCGTTCGCCGCATAGGCCATCCCAACGTGCGCGATATCGACGAGCGTCAGCACCTGCCCGTCCTTCGCCGCCGCATTGGCCTGCGCCGGTTGGCCGTTCTTCAGTCGCTCGACCTCCGTCTCCAACTTGCCGATCCGTTCGAGCAGCTTTTTGAGGGCCGCGGGATCGGTGGACGACTTGTCATCGCCCGCCGGCTTCAACGCGGTCGGATCGTCCTGCAAACAAACGGCCCGCGCCAGTTGCTGAGCGGGCGAGAACGCAACCGCCTCGTGGCAAGTCCCCACTACCAAGCTCAACGCCAACACGATCACGAGTGACTTGGACATGACGATGCCTCACGAGACCAGACAACACTGAAGCCAAACGACCACCGCTCGTCACCCGCCCACAAAACTGACGAGTGCCACGAGCCACCAACAAGGTAGCCATCTCGCCCCGCAAGATGAAGCGCGTCACGTGGGGTAGGTTTGTAACCTGCCCGTGACACGCGAGGCACAGCCGCTCGGGACGGGCAGGTTACAAACCTACCCCACGTTCGATCACGTCAGATTTGAAAGTGGGCCGTCGCCGCAGAAGTCGGGGTTGCCGAAGCGTTCGATCCGATGGCCGAAGCCGTGGGCCAGTGACATCAGCAGGCGGTTGTGCGCCGTCTTCTTGTACTTCAACGAACGGCCCATCTGGAAATCGAGGCCGCCTCCGACCAGCACCCACGGGATGTTGTCGAGCGTGTGCGAGTTCCCCTTGCCCAGCTCGTTCGTCCAGACGATCAGCGTGTTGTCGAGCAAACTTCCGCCGCCGCCCGGTTCGGGTGTCTCGGCGAGCCGCTGCGCGAGGTAGGCCATCTGCTCGGCATACCACTTGTTGATCCGCGTCAGCTTGTCCACAGACTTCTCATCGGTGTCCGGGTGATGCGAGAGTTCGTGATGGCCCTCTTCGACTCCCAGCCATCTCATCTTGGCCCCGCCGACCGAGTTCGTGTATTGCAACGTCGCCACGCGAGCAAAGTCGTTGACGAAGCTGTTCACCATCAGGTCGATGTTCAGCTTGCTGAGCTTCGGCATGTTGTCATTGTCGTCCTTGATGCCCGGTTCCAACTCGGGGACTGCGTGACCGACCGACTCGGGCGAGGTCGCCTTCAGTTCCTGCTCCAGTTCACGCACGAACGTCGTCTGTTCTTCAAGCAACCGTCGGTCCTCGGCATTTACCACGGACGCGACCTTTTTCAGATCGCCTTGCAATTCGTCGAGGATGCTTTTCAGAGACTCCTGATCCTGCATGCGGCCGTACAGCTTGGCGAACATCTGGTACGGATCGTCGATCGGCGCGATCGGCTTGTTGGGGCCGGAGTACGACATGCGCGTCCACGTATCGGCGCGTTCGGGAACCATCACCCCGAACTCCAGCGACCCGAACCGCGTGCGGCGGCTGGCGTCGGCCTGCAAATAATTCTTGATCTCCTGATCGATCGAGATGCCGCTCGACCATCCGGCCGGCGTGTCCGATCCTCCCTGAATGTTTCCGGGGAAAAGCTCCGTTCCGGTCAGCAAACAGCCGATGCCGCGCATGTGACTGTCGCCGTCACCGCGTACCTTGTCGCAAACGCCGTGAAGCGTGAGCAGCTTGCTCTTGAACGGCTCCAGCGGCGAAAGGCTTTCCTTCAGTTTGAAGTCTTCGCCCTCCTCCTCGGGCCAAAACGCATTGGGAATGACTCCGTTGGGGCTGAACATGATGACCAGCCGCTGCTTGCGAGCCGTCTGGTTCGCAAATCCCAAGCTGGGCAGATTCAACACGAACGGCAGGGCTGCCGCACTGAGGCCAAGATCGCGGAGGAATTCACGTCGGGTGGACTGGTTCATTGGGAGTACCCATTCAAATGTCAGGTCAATCGTTCGGTGGCGTGACTGCGAAGGAATTCGGCGATCACAGACTTGTTGATCCGGCCCTGTGCGACTTCCAAAACAAAGTTGGTCATCTCTTCATCGGCCGCTCGGATGTTGAAACCGTTGGTCTTCAGAAACACGATTGCCGCCGCCGTCCCCACTCGCTTGTTGCCATCCAAGAATGGGTGGTTTTCCACGAGATGAAACAGGTAGGCGGCAGCCATCTCAAACAGTGTCGGATGCAGCCACTGCCCGCCGAACGTCGCCTGCGGTTGGGCCATCGCAGACTCCAGCAATCCGTTATCCCGAACACCGAGTCCGCCGCCGTACCGTTCGATTTGGTCTGCGTGGATCAGGAGAACCTCGTCCGTGTCGAGAAACTCAGGGCTGAAAGGTGACACGATTCACTCCGCCAGTTTTCTCAGAACATTTCCGAATTCGCGATTCGTTTCTTCCAACGCCGCTTCAAATCTCTTCCGGCGCGTGGTTGTGTTCACCGGAGTAATCGTGAGAACCTTGCCGTCGGTCGTGATCTCCAACTGTGTTTCCGGCTCGATGTTCAACAGGTCGATCATGGGCTGCTCGATGACGACCGCCCAACTGTTTTCGTGTTTGGTCAACTGACTGATCATCGTTCGTCTCCTGCGGAAGTCATCGACGAGTTGAAAAACTCCTCGCATCCGATCACTTCGCGGCGGCAGTTTGCGGGGTGGGGTTGTTCGGTGTCAACGCCGTCTCGGCGAGGATCTCGATGGCGAGTTTGCGGAGGCTGAAATTGTTGGCGGCGAACGATTGGCGGAGCTTGGTGTGGAGGCCGGGGCCATACGCTCGAATCGGTTGTTTGACGATGTTGTGGAACAGTTGCTGGACGAAGGCGGCGTGAGTTTCTTCGCTGGCCGCGAGGTATTGGGCCAGATCGCGGACACCGGCGAACGTCGCCAGTTCGCCGGTGCGAGTGCGATAGGCTCCGTTGGTATCGACCGGCTGGCCCTGCTCATCCTTTCGATATCGACCGACAGCGTCGAAATGTTCCAGTGTGAATCCGAGCGGGTTGATCAGGCGGTGGCAGGCCATGCACGATTCGGCCTGAGTTTGCAGGGCGACTCGTTCGCGCGTTGTCAGATCGGGTTGCAGTTCCGGTGCCAGCGGCACGACCGCTTCCGGCGGCGGTCTCAGCGAACGGCCGAGCACGCTGCGGGCGATGAACACGCCGCGATGGATCGGCGAGCTGGTGGCCGAATACGCGAAGCCAGTCATCAGATACGGATGCGACAGCACACCCGCTCGCTCCCCCGAGTCCAACTCAATCTTTTGGAACGCCGCGTCCTCGGGCAAATCGACTCCATAAAACTTGGCGAGGCGACCGTTGAGTTGCAGCGACTCGGCGAGCAGAAGCTGGCGGAAGTCGGCCGCGTCGCTGGCGATCAACTCATCGAGCATCAGTTCGAGCGACGTGCGAAGATCACTGGCGATGGCCGCATCGAACTCGGGGAACTTCGCCGAGTCCTTGGCCACGTCTGCAACATGCTCGACCTTCAGCCATTGCATCAGGAAGTCACGCAGCTTCGATCGCGTGCGAGGATCGTTCACCATCCGTTCGGCCTGCGAGACAACTTGCTCTCGTGCGACCAACAGTCCCTTGGCTGCTGCGTCAAGCAACGCTTTGTCCGGCAGTGAGTCCCACAATCCGAAGGCCATGCGCGACGCCACGTCGTAGTTGTCGGAACCCTCTCCCAACTCGCGGTACAGGAAGCGGGGCGACTTGAGCGTCAACAAGACGACTCGT
>JAYUFF010000474.1:0-1999 GCA_043738825.1 Schlesneria sp. | reverse complement strand
CCGGGACCAACAGCAACGTCAGAACCAGATAGCCGACCATCCACGGTGGCAGGCCGATCGCCTCGGTCTTGAGATTCAGTCCCAGCGGCCGATAGCGATCCAAGACAACTTCCGTCAGAGCCAGCCGTTCGTTGGGATGAGATTGAACGGGCGGCCGGTAAGTCGCGTGACCAATCGCCACGAGGTGAGTCGCCGATTCGTGGCGGTGGCGAATGATGATCGCCAGGTTCTCCGCGGCCGAAGTGGGATGTAGAGTCCACTCGGCGAGGCCACTCGATGAGGCCGCGTCCACTCGAATGACCTGAATGGCGGTCCTATTCAATTTGCAGTCCGCTGCCGGGACGAGGTGCGTCAGTCCCTCAATCGACGACAACGGAAAGTGGGCGCGAACGACGAGGTCGCGATCGACTTGCGGTGGCAGAAAATCCAATCGCTCACTGGCCCAGATCGCCAAGATCGCGACGGGCAACAACACGACGATCAGCACCCGCATGTCGGCGGCCAGTTGCATCCCTTTGATCAGTCCGACGGTACTCCGCAGCCGCAGTCGCGTCAGTTTGTCTTGCGATCGCCTGGTCTGGCGCAGGAGCTGTTTCAATCGCTGTAAATCTTCGGCGCACCGTCGCAGCAAGTCTTGATTCGTGACCGCCCGTCGAGCGAGCGTCATCAACAGGGCGGTCAAGGCCGCGAACAACACCAACGTCACGTCGCGCGGCAACCACAGCAGCCAGCCGAGTGGGTAATCGACCGCTCGCACCGTCCAGGCATACAGTGAATTCAAAACGTCCATCTCGATCACCGTGCCTCCGGAAGGCTCGTCGCACCCCGAAGGGCGGGCGGCACAGAGGTCACTGGCATAGGACTCGATCGCAGCGTCACGACGCCGTGGTTGGCATCGAGTTCGATCTGGCTGCCGTCGGCGATCCGTTCTGTCGCCGCTTCGAGGACCACGGCGGGGATGCCGAACTCGCGCGCAATGATCGCGCCGTGGGAGAGGATTCCGCCGCGCTCCACGATCAGGCCGCGTGCGTTCACGAAGAGCGGCGTCCAGCCGGGATCGGTGCTCGGGCAAACGAGAATCGCATCCGGGCCGAGGTCCGTCACCTCGCGCGGGTCGAACACGACGCGAGCCGTTCCGCGCGCCACGCCCGACGCGATCGGACGGCATTCCCACTGCATGTGGTCGCCGGTTGCCACGACGGGGCGACGCCTGCCAAACTCCTCCAACTGCCGCGAGTCGATCACGTCCGGCAACGACAGCTTCTGGGCCGACCGCCAGCGAAGCTTTCGCTGCGCGATCCGTTCTTCGGCCGCGACTCGATCCTGCTCGAATCGCGGGAGTTCGTCGTAGTGCAGAAAGAAGACATCGCGATCCAACTCCCAACGACGCCCCAATTCGACGAGTGTCTCGCGCACCGTTTCGTAGCCGCGCATCAAATGGAACTTGCCGACTTCGCGGAACGGCAGCAGAGCCTGCGCCAGTCGCATCTCGTGTTCGACCCGTTCCCGCAGCGACGCGCCACCGGCTTGAGCCAAAATGCCCGGCAGCGCCGCTTCGGCTCGCCGACGAGACTCGGTTTGAACCAGATGTCGCTCTTGCGGAGATGACTGATCGTGGCGGATGCTGCCAGCATCCGAGCCGACGCTGGCAGCGTCGGCCACGACACTCATTGCCGCGCCGGTTCTTAGTCGCCCAATCATGCGGTCCACGTAGTTGAGGTCTTCGCGCCAGCGAGGCTGTGACAATTCCATCTCGTTGACCGCGCGATGGCCGAAGCGCTGCAGGAAGGTCTCGCGACTTTGCCGTCCCGCCGCGACTTCAAACAGCGCCACGTTCTGTTCGACGGTGACATCGCCTTCCATGCCCGTCGTCAGTTGCCCGGCCAGTTGCTCCCCCTCATCGGGGCCAAGCAACTGCGTGAGCAGATGTCGCAGCCGTTCATGGGCGAGACCCCCGAAGAATCCCGGCACCAGCGATTCACCGGCGAACTCACCGAGC
>JAYUFF010000473.1:0-5322 GCA_043738825.1 Schlesneria sp. | reverse complement strand
CGGAAGATCGACATCGGTTCGTCGTCCGACCTGCAAGTGGGACAGAAGGTCTTCGCGATCGGTTGCCCGTTCGGTCTCGATCAAACGCTGACAACGGGCGTCATCAGCGGGTTGGGGCGGGAAATTGAGTCCGTGGGTGGACTGCCGATCGAAGGGGTGATCCAGACCGATGCCGCGATCAATCCGGGAAATTCGGGCGGTCCGTTGCTCGACAGCTCGGGCCGACTGATCGGAGTGAACACGATGATCGTCAGCGAATCAGGGCTTTACTCGGGAGTCGGCTTTGCCGTGCCCGTCGATATCGTCAATCAGGTCGTTCCCGAATTGATCCGGGACGGACGGATCGAACGAGTCGATCTCGGCGTGAGTCTATTCGAGGACTCGATCGCCAGACGATTGGGAATCCAGCAGGGGGCGCTGGTCCGCGATGTGTTCAAGAACAGCGGGGCGGCACAGGTCGGAATCCAACCCACCTTCAAGGACGAGGATGGCAACATCCACCTGGGTGACGTGCTGCTCGATGTGGGTGGCCGCTCCATTCGTTCAACATTAGACTTGCTGAAGGCTCTCGATGGCCACAAACCCGGCGAATCGATTCGAGTCGCCTTCCAGCGAAATGGTCAGCCGCAGGTCGTTGAGGTTTCGCTGCAAGCCGCCTCTCCCAAGTAGTCGTCGAAAGTTGGCGAGTTTTTTTGTGCGACGTGGGAGACAGGACGGCGGTACTTGGTTTTGCTAGGATTCCGCCGTCATGACGAACCGGGCCACGAGAGCTTTCATCGGTGGAGCGGTTCGTTTGGGTCAACTCCATCCGTTTGCCAACAGTGAGCAATTACGATGAGCATCACCGGGCCATTGAGTGTCTTGAAAGTCGGCGATATCACCGTCGTCGTGTTCGGATCCGAACAGCGGCAATTGGACGAGGTCGGCCTGGAAAAGATCGGGCGACAGTTGATCGAAGTCGCCCAGACCGCGAACCCGCCACTGTTGGTGCTCGACATGACACCGACCGAGTTCTTCGGATCGTCATTTATCGAAACGCTGTTTCGCGTCTGGAAGAAACTCAACGTTCAACCGGGTGCCAAGTTCGCGATCAGCGGCTTGCAGCCCTACTGCAAAGAGGTTCTCGAAGTGACGCACCTCGACCGCCTCTGGCCGCTTCCCGCGACCCGAGCAGAAGCCATCGCGGCCTTCACCGCCAAGTAGTTGGCGAGGACGGCAACTCGCACCCCGGTGTCGCGCCAGACCAACTCTCCTGGCGGAAATGCGAACCGGCCGACGAGTGGATGTGAGCTCGTAGATCGAAAGCGTGGGAACGAGAACAACAAGGGATCATCACCCGAGACTCGTCACTCCAAATACGTTCCTCGCATCGCGCCCGCTTCGTATTCGGCGGCCAGTCGGTCGGCGGTCTCTTTGGAGAGGGAGCCGGCTTCCACGCGAACGGCCAGTTGTTTGCGATAGGACTCAACGAGCTGGGCCTTGTCGTAGCGGGCGAACTGCAGCATGTCGTTGATGCGGCTGCCATGCACCAGTTTTGTGACGTGGTAGCGGCCGTCAGTGTCGATCACGACCTGAGCTTCGTTGGGATGGCCGAACAGGTTGTGGTGACTTCCCATCACCTCTTGATACGCTCCCGTCAGGAAGAGGCCGAGGTAGTAGTCCTCACCGTCTTTCCATTTGTGCAGTTCGAGCGTCTCCTTCACGTCCTTGAGGTCCACGAACTTGTCGATCTTGCCATCGCTGTCGCAGGTCACATCGACCAGCGTCGCGAAGTCGGTCGGCTGTTCGTTCAAGCGATGAATCGGGCAGATCGGGAAAAGCTGCTTGATCGCCCAACTGTCGGGGGCCGAGCGGAACAGCGAGAAGTTGCACAGATACTTCTGCGCCAGAATCTTCTTCAGTTGCTCGAACTCCTCATCGGGGAAGCTGTCTTCCTCGGATTCCTTGAGTGCCCGCGCACACGCCTCCCAAAACAAGACCTCTCCCTTCGCACGATCCTCCAAACTGATCAAACCCAAATTGAACTGCGTGTGGAGTTCGTCCTTGTGCTCGAGGGCGTCGTGGTAGTACTCGGCGTAGTTTTTGCCGTTGATGCCGTCGCACAGATCCTTCAGTTCGGTGATGACCTGTGGGTCGTCGGCGTCGATGGTGACTTCGGGTTCGTCATCGGCGAAGGTTTCAATCTCGTCGCGGATCGAAGTGATGAAGACGGTGTGATAGGCCGTCATGAACCGGCCGCTCTCGGTGACGAGGTGCGGGTGCGGGACATTCTCTTCGTCGCAGACCCCCTTGATGACATAGACGACATCGTTGGCGAACTCCTGCACGGTGTAGTTGACGCTCGACTCGAACCGCGTCTGTGAGCCGTCGTAATCCACGCCCAAGCCGCCGCCGATGTCGAGGAACTCGATCCCGCAGCCGATCTGCCGCAGCTTGGCATACACGCGAGCCGCCTCTTTCATCGCGTTCTTCACCCGCTTGATGTCGGTGATTTGCGAGCCGATGTGAAAGTGGAGCAGTTTCAACTGGCCGTCGAGCTTCGCCTCCTTGAGCAACCGCACGCATTGCAACAGTTCGGACGTGGTCAGTCCAAACTTGGCCGCCTCACCGCCGGAGGACGCCCATTTTCCCGAGCCTCTCGAATAGAGTTTGGCACGCAGTCCGATCCACGGCGCGATGCCGGTCTCTTTCGCCAGCTTCACGACCATTTTCAGTTCGTTCAGCTTTTCGACGATGATCGTCACTCGCTTGCCCGCCTGCACGCCGAGCAACGCCGTCTTGATGAACGACTCATCCTTGAAGCCGTTGCACAGCATCAGCGATTCGGGAGTCTGCTCCTGTGCGATGGCCGCGTACAACTCGGCCTTCGATCCGCATTCGAGGCCGACTCGGCAGCGCGAACTGTCTCGCAGGAACTCCTCGACCACCTCACGTCGCGGATTGACCTTCATCGGAAAGACGGGGTAATGCTGGCCAGTGAACCCGTACTGAGCGATGGCCCCCTGATACGCCGCCGACAACGTCCGCAACTGCCCCGTCAACAACTGCGGGAATCGGATGAGCAGCGGAAGCTGGAGCTTCTTCTCGGCCAGCAGGTGATCGACCAATTCCTTGAGGTCCACATAACGCGGATCATCCCGCCCCGGCCGGACGATGATGTGCCCCTTCGCATTGATGTCGAAATAGCCGGCCGACCAGTTTTCGACCCCGTAGACCTGTTGAATGCGCTGCAAGGTTTCGTCATTCATGAGCGTTCGGATTCCGTATCGGGGAACTGAATTTGTTGGATGTCGCGTGCGCCGTGCAACACGCGCAGAATATGAACCGCATCGTCCGTCGGACGATAATAGACCACGTAGTTGCCGAACGAGTGCCGCCGCATTCCGTCGCCAAGATCGAAGCATGGTTCGCCGATCAGAGGCTGGCGCGAACACATCTTGAACCTCGCTTCGATCTGGCCCAGCAGTCGTGTGGCGGCCTTTGAATTGTCTTTCGCGACGTACAGCCAGATCCTGCGGAGATCGATGCGGGCGGGGGCCGAGATCTCAATTCGCATGCGGCACCGCGCTGTTGCCCCGAGACGCGAGTTCCTGTTCGCACTCGGTAATGATCTCGTCGAAGAAGGTGTGCAACTCTGAGTCGCCGTGAATCGTGGTTGATTCTCCGCAGGCGATGGCTTCGTCGGCCTCGGCCAGCAGCAACCGCAGGTGATCTCGATCCGTCTGCTGGAGCAGCCTCAACCCGGCGGCCACAGCCTCGTCAGCGCTGGCGTACCGTCCATCGGAGACGCTCTTCACAACAAAGCCCGCCAAGTCGTCGGGGATGGTGGCAATCACAGTTGTTCTCCTTCTGATTTCGTTTCTCGACTCACGTCTTGTGGGGTTGTACTCGACAATCTTCACAGATCAACCGTCTCCCCGTTCCTTCAAATAGAGACGCACTTTCTCCGCGAGGTCGGCTCCATAGTTCAGTTCAATGAATTTCAGATCGACCTCGCGGGATGTGATCCCGGGGTGGCTTTGCTCGATGTCGCGTCGGCACTGATCGATGGCTGTGTCCGTGAGCGAACAGCACAGGGCAAATTTCTCGGCCGATGTCATGCGCTTCAGCACTTCAAACGGGTAGAGAGCAAGATCGGGATAGAGGTCAGCGGTCATGGCGTGATGTGCGTTTTGGGGGCAAATTGACGTTGGTGGGTGAGGTCGTCGGGCGCGACTGGCAATTTGGTGGCGGATTGTAATCATTTAGCCCGCCGCGTCGGCAGCCGGGCCGACGATTTTCCCTTGCGTGAGATTCTCAGTGGCATCGACCGAACAATCGTCCTCGCTGGCCGACCGCGTGCAGTCCCTCAGACTGCCTCCGCCGGGAGGCGGCTCGTCCGGCTCGGCCCGACTGCCGTGGTTTCTCTGTCTGGTGTTGACGGGAGCGGTGGTGTACCTGTTCCTGATGGGCAGCCCGTGGAAACCCGCGCCTTCTTCGGCGGGACGGGATGAGACGACGGCAGCCTCGACCGAAACCAAGAACGGAGTCGGGGCGGCAGGATCGGCGTCATCGACACCAACCAGTCCCAGCGGTGCGGCGGTCGCGAGTGGTGAGATCGCGCTCGAATCCAAAGGCTACATCATTCCCGAGCAGCAGATTCTCGTCAGCCCGCAGGTCAGCGGGCGAGTGCTCGAGCTGAACTTTGAGGCGGGGCAGCGGGTCGAGAAGGGATTTGTCCTCGCAGTCCTCGACAACACCGAGTACCTGGCCGAGTACGAGCGAGTCAAAGCGTCGCTGGAGTCGGCTCAAGAAGGTCTGGCCGAGATGCGCGAAGGGAGCCGGCCCGACGAGATCAAGCAATCCAAGGCCGATCTCGCGGAAGCGCAAACGAATCTCGATCAGGCCGAAAAGGACTTCGCGCGGGCGAAGGAGTTGTTCGAGAAAAAAATCAACCAGCCGCAGGACGTGGAGACGGCCAAGTCACAATACGACGCGCTCGTCCAGCGGGTTGAGAAGTTGAAGGCCACCTCGCAGTTGATGATCGATGGGCCGCGCCGCGAGCGAAAGCGCATGGCCGAGGCACAAGTCCGCCAGATCGAGGCCGAACTGAGACGGGCCAAGTGGCGACTCGACAACTGCACCATCACGTCGCCGATCAGCGGCACGATCCTCAAGAAGAACGCCGAGTTGGGGAACCTCGTCAACCCGGTCGCCTTCAACGGTTCGTTCAGTCTGTGCGAAGTGGCCGACCTCTCCAAACTGGAGGTCGATCTCAGTGTTCAGGAACGCGACATCGCCAAAGTCTTCAAAGGACAGAAGTGCCGGGTGCGGTCGGAGGCG
>JAYUFF010000472.1:0-5325 GCA_043738825.1 Schlesneria sp. | reverse complement strand
AGGCCGCGCTCGGCGTCGATCTGCAAGAGGCGGTCGCGGTACTGATCGGCCAGATCGGCGAGGAAGCTCGCGGGACAGATGACTTGTTCGGGCAGACGCCTGACCGGACCAGCCACCTCCGCCAGCGCGGCCGGTCGCTCATCATCGGCCAGTGCCGTAGGGTGCGTGGAGTCATCGGAACGCATCTTGCCAGCGATGTCGTCGGGTTCAGGACCGAGGTGCGTTCCGAAGTCTCCACGCACCCTACTTGACGGTGTTCCGAGTGGCTCAGCCTGCCAAAGGTAACAGCACTCGGATCGCAACCGGGTGCGAGTCAGATTCGGCGAGATGCGACCGAGCAGCGCGTCGCGCCACAGATTGGGAAGCTCACGATGTGGCTTGACCGCGCGGCTGGCAAGACCGCTCGCCGTGGACGTGCGTCCGACGTGCAGGATCGCCTGCGAACCGACCGTGTCGCCCGCGCCGAGTCCTCTCGATTCGAGCAGCACCACGTGATGCCCATCGCGAGACAACCGATCGAGCAACCACAGCCCCGCCGCACCGCCGCCAAAAATCACCGCGTCCAATCGCATCGCCAAGACCCTTCATCCATGAGGGACCGCGAGTTGTAGCCGAAGACGTTCCGACCGAAAAGAGGGATCACCGAAGGGTCGCGCGACACGAAGAGTCAGCTTTGTTTCAGCGGTTGTTTGCGTTCGGTGATCGAGGGGCAGACGGCCGACATCTCGGCGTTGAGGGCAATGTAGTCGTGCCATTCGGCCGGGACGTTGTCTTCGTGGAAGATCGCGCTTTCCGGACACTCGGCCACGCACGCTTCGCAGTCGATGCAGTGGTCGGGGTCGATGAACAGCATCCCTTCGCCCTCGTGAAAGCAATCGCAGGGACAGACGACCACGCAGGCCGTGTGTTTGCAGCCGAAGCAGGGTTCCGTGACAATGAACGCCATGATCTCGCCTTTCCCGAATGAGTTGATCGCGGCCAACAGTGGTCGCCTGAAACCCAGATGCGGTTTGCGGACAACGACCGGACAGGAAATTGAGAATTCTTCGCGGAACCGTCCTGTGAAACTTCCCGCTGACCCATCGCCATCCCCTGCCGAACCATCGCGCGTCGAGTCGGCCTGGTTGATGGAGTGCTTCCGGCACGGAGACGCACGCGCGGCGGAGGCCCTGTTCGAGCGATACTTCTCGCGGCTGACGGCTCTCGTTCGCGCGAGACTGAGCGTCCGCTTGCAGGCGCGCGTCGATGCCGATGACGTGGTCCAATCGACCTACCGCAGCTTCTTCGTCCGCGCTGCGGCCGGTCAGTTTGAACTCGATGCGAGCGGCGACCTGTGGCGGCTGCTGGCTCGCATGGCGCTCCACAAGCTGTCGCATCAAGTCGGACGCCACACGGCCGAGAAGCGAGCGGTCTCGGCCGAGGAGCGTTTGTCCGACGCGAACGACATCGCGTCGCGAGAGCCGTCGCCCGATGAGGCTGCTGCCATCGCCGACGAACTCGAATTCGTTATGCGATCGCTCAACGAGCCCGAACGTCGCACGCTCGAACTGCGGTTGCAGGGCGAACTGCTCGAAGCCATCGCCATCGAGTTGGGCCAATCGGAACGCACCGTCCGCCGGACGCTGGCTCGTGTCCGCGAGATCATGTCACGTCGGCTGCCCGACAATCGCACGGAATCGGGTGAGCCGGACGGCGTCAGCCCCCGGACTCTTGCGCGAAACAGCCAAGTCCGGGGGCTCACGCCCAATGGCACGCACTTTAGCCAAGTAACCCGAAGTGTAAGCGAGGGGATGGCGGGGAATGGCCGCTGTCGCCCGCCCTCGCTCACGCGTCGGGTTAGTAAAGTGAGTGCCATTGGGCTTACGCCGCCCGGCTCACCAACGGTTGTCGGGAGCATCAGGAATGTCGCCACGCTCGACTACGCCGACTTCCTGTTGAAGCAGCACATCGGCGAGGGCCTGACCGGGAAGGTCTATCGCGCATGGTGGAAGAGCCGCGAGCGCGAAGTGGCCGTCAAATACCTGCGACGCGCGCACCAGCACCATCCCGAACGGATCGAGCGGTTCTGCGAAGAGGCCGCTCTGGTCGCGGGCCTTGAGCATCCGCACATCGCCACCGTGCAGGGCCTCGGCCGGGCACCTCACGGTGGGTTCTTCATCGTGCTCGATTGGATCGACGGCCCGAATTTGCAGACACTGCTCGAACGAAGCGTATCGGCCGGGAAGCCGCTTGCCGTGGACCTTGTCACGCACTGGATGACCGACGCGGCGCGGGCCGTCGAGTACGCGCATCAGCACGGCGTCGTGCATTGCGATCTCAAGCCGAGCAATTTGTTGCTCGCCCCCGACGGGCGCGTCGTCCTGACCGACTTCGGTTTCGCGCGACGACTGGCCGATGAGGCCGGGCACTCGATTGAGGGAGGCACACTCGCGTTCATGGCCCCCGAACAACTCGACCCGTCGTTCGGTGCGATCGGTCCTCACACCGACATCTACGGTTGGGGAGCCGTCCTGTTCACGCTGCTCACCGGCCATCCGCCGCACCTCGAACGACAGCCCGCCGACGGAATGGCCTCCTTCCGGCCTGGCCGCTCGCCGCCTCCTCTGCGTGAGATTCGCCCCGACGTTACCGAGAGACTCGCCTCCGTTTGCGACGCCTGCCTGGAGCCGAATCCGCTTGCTCGCCCGACATCGCTGTGCGACGCGACGGCCGGGTGGAATGCCCTCTCGGCTTCGCCCGGATTTCCAGGTAGCCCTGTCGCTCCGCGACAGGAGGCGTGATCAAGTGAGGGCGCGGTGGCTCTCGAAAGACCGCCGAATGTGCATCGCGCTTCCTGTCGCGGAGCGACAGGGCTACCTTGGGTTGCGGGCGAAGCTCACGTTTGGAAACTCAGATGGAGAAAGTCATCATGCGGTTCTTTACCAAGTGCGATGTGCGACACAGACCACACTGGACGGCGTCTCTTTGCCGTGCGACCGCGCTGCTGTTGCTCAGTGGTGGTTGGGCCGTGGCCGATGACGCCCAGACGCCGCCGGGTTTGCGAGTCTTTTACACCGGACACAGCTTTCACATGTTCGTGCCGCCGCGAGTGGAGCAGCTCGTGAAGGCGGCCGGCATTCAGGGGCACAAGCTGGTCGGACAGCAGGGCATCGGCGGCTCGCGTGTCATCCAACACTGGGACTTGGCCGACGACATGAACAAGGCCAAGCCGGCCCTCATCAGCGGTGAAGTCGATGTCTTCACGATGGCTCCGCACGTCATGATCCTCGACGAGGGGATCACGAAGTTCACCGAGTTGGGGCTGAAGCACAATCCGAATCTGAGGCTGCTCCTCCAAGCCTCGTGGTATCCGCACGATGTCCCGGTAGGTGAGAAGCGGATCACCGACAACGCTCAACGCGACGGGGCCAAGATCGAAGACCTGCAAGCCCCGGTCGATGAATGGCGAAAGAAGTTGGAGGCCCAGGCGGACGATCTCAATCAAGCTCACGGCAAGCGAGCGGTCTTCATCGTCCCCGTCGGCGATGCCGTCGTAAAACTGCGAGGCATGATCGTGGACGGCAATTTTCCCGGCGTCACGACTCAATCGAAACTCTTCCGCGATCCCATTGGTCACGGCCAGGGACACGTCATGGCCCTGACCGCGTACTGCAATTTTGTGGCGATCTACCGCGTCAGTCCGGAGGGCTTGAAACTCGACGAGCGCGGCGTCGATGACGCCCAACACGCAATACTCCAAAAGCTAGCGTGGGAGACGGTCTCGAAGTACCCGCACGCTGGCACTATCGACTCGCAATGACCCGAAAAAACTTGTCTCCCGCGTGCGGCCTGTTTGAGGAGTGAAATGGTGTTTGGTGAGCCTGGCGAACGCGAACAAGATGCAGCGACCGATGATGCAGCCCGAGCCGTGAACGTTTCTACCGGATCGAGTCGGGTTCTCAAGCGGCGTTGGTGGTGGGTCGTTTTGATTGCCGCCTTGTGCGGGCCGTTGGCTCACGTTTATTGCGGCCGGTTTCGCCGAGCCACAGTTGTCTGGATGCTTCAAGCGGTCGCGTCGGTGTTCGCGTTCCTCGCCTTGGCTCAGATCCCCGGTGACTTCGTGGGCTGGATTGTCGGAGTAGCTTTGCTCATCGTGTCCTACTTCGGTTGCATTGTCGATGCGGCGCTGTTGGCGCGACGAACGCCGGATTCGCCTTGGAAATGGTGTCAGCGTTGGTGGTGTTACATCGGGGCTTGGGTTTTGGCAGCGGGACTGAACTATCAGATCTTTGGGTTGATTGTCCTGTTCGCAGCTGAAGCCTTCGTGGTGCCGACTCGTCCAATGGCGGATACGATTCTCGCGGGTGACCGCGTGATCGTGAACAAGCGGGCGTACGTGAGAAGACTCATTCAACGCGGTGATGTCGTCGTGGCCAAGATTGTCAATTGGAACGAAAACGTCGTGGCCTCCCGTGTGATCGGCTTGCCGGGGGACGTGGTTTCGATGACCGATGAACGAGTCGTTGTCAACGGATTGCAGCTCGACGAACCCTACGTCAAACTGCTGCCAATGGACGAAGTCGATGAGCAACTGAAAACGCTGCCTGAAACGACAATCCCGGCAGGCGAGGTGTTCCTGATGGGTGACAGTCGCCGAAGAAGTTACGACTCGCGCATTTACGGTTCTCAGCCCATCAAAAATGTTCTCGGCAAAGTCAGCATCGTTTATTGGTCGATGGTCCTTCCGGCTCCCAACGAACCCGGTCGATTGGAACCCGGCGAGGTTTGGGATCTGCAACCGAAGGGATCAATCCGGTGGTCCCGAATCGGACGACAGGTCAATCGCTGATGGACGAACGGGCCAATGAGCGAGAGGAGAACCGACATGGGCATGGAATATCATTTGAGAGGCACGGTCATTGGCGGCGGGCTTAGGCTCGACACTCCGGTGCCGCTTGCAGACGGAACACGGGTCCGTGCTACGATCAGGCCGCTCGATGAGCGGGCCGAGTGGCCGGCCACGCAGACGCAGCCACACGCACCGGTTGAGTCATCCATCGAACAAATTCCCGGCGATACAAATGACTCGTAGTTCGGAATGGGGCCTCCCAGCACATCACACAATTTTCGACATGAGGATCAACAATGTTTCAAATCCGGTTTTGGTGTCTGGCAGCCTTCTGTTCGCTCTGGCTCAGTCACGCCCCGGCGGCCGAGACGCCTGCCAAGTTGAAGTTGCTATTCCTCGGAGACAACGGCCACCATCAACCGGCTGTTCGGTTCAAGCAGCTTCAGCCGGTGATGAAGAAACGGGGGATTGACCTCACGTATTCGGATGTCGTCGGC
>JAYUFF010000471.1:0-2005 GCA_043738825.1 Schlesneria sp. | reverse complement strand
TGATTTGAGCGGATGGGCGCTAGCCGCCGGTGTCGCGGAGTGTCGTGAAGTCGATTTCCCATGCGAAAAACCGGCGGCTAGCGCCGTGCCGCTCACTCGCCCGGTAACAAAGGGCTTACGCCCCCCGCTCCGAAAGCGGACATTCAACCCTCGACCATCAACCATCAACCTGTTGTTCATGGCACAAGCTCCGGAGGCAGCGGATCCGACACGGGGACCAAGATCACGGTGCGAAACTGGTTGGTCGAGGAACTCACCGTCACGTTGGCCAGCGGCCCACCCGCATTTTTCGGCGGAGTGAACGCGATGGAGACTTCCACCGCTCGCGGCAGATAGCCGTTTGACACGCTATCCCACACGGTTTGCCAGTGGGTTCCGTCAAAGTAACGAAACGCGAGCGCGGACACTTCCGGCGCGAGTGCCTGCGACTTGGAGGCCATTGCCGCACCGCCACCTTTCTCTTCGATCGTCTGCACGATCAGACGATCTCCCTCGGAACGGATGAGGCCCGTTCCCACCGTGCTTCCGCCGCCGGCCAGTGCAAGAGAATATGTCACCGCCAGGAGATCGCTGGTGCGTGTCACGATGTTGTTGCCATCGACGTTCGTCGCGAAATTCAGATCCCGCCGCGCGCGAGAGATGTGCAGTTCAATCTGCGTCGCCGTGCCGCGAATGCCGATGCTCGTCGCACTCGGCTCGGTCGCTGTGGCGGAGTCCGTTGCCGTCGCAGTGCCCGCAGCCGTTGCTGCGGTGGCGGTCGCGGTTGAACTGGTCGAAGCCGCAGTGGAACTGGTTGAACTCTTCGTTGAACTGCTCGAACTCGTGGCTGAGCCGGACGTACTTGCCGAGGAACCTGTTGAGGACGGCGTGCTGTCCGCATCCTCGTCACTGGGTGGAGGCGGGACAAACATGACGGCGCGAACGTCGAGAGAGATTTTTCGCAGCAAGGCTCTCGCCAGTTGAGACCGCGCCATTTCCTCGCGGCCACTCGCCGTCAAACGCCACGACTGGTTCATTGCCGAGAAGATGGCCGTCAGGAGCATGACGGACAGCGTCAACGAGAGCATCACTTCCAGCAGCGAGAAGCCGCGTCTGCGTGTCGGCGTCGATCCCTTCAAAGGCCGTCGATGTGCCATCATTGCTTCGCCCCCTGACTCTGGCTTTCCTTTTGAGTTTCCGTCTTCTTCAGTTCGGCCGCTTTGAGGTACAGGCTGGGATCTCGCATCCAGCGCCAGAGTGAGAACTCGACGCTGGCGAGACGGCTGTTTCCGGTGTGAGCGACGCTAACATGGACCTGCAACAGATCAGGAAACTGACTTTCGGCGATGTTGACGCTGTAGGTCCACTGGGAGTTGTCGGGGAACGAAACCCTGGTCTTCGGCTGCATGGGCTCGACCCCGGCGAGGACTTCGGCCAGCTTGGCCTCACACCGCACGATGGCCTGCGTTTTGAGCCGCGCCTGGACTGCCGCCCGGCTGCCGTTCCATGCCAACTGTGACAAAACGGTCAATGCGCCGAAGAAGATGGTCAGCGCGAGGATGACCTCCAGCAAAGTGAAGCCCGCGCGGCTGGATGTTGGCACGCTGCTGGAACCGCACCGCGCTGTCGGCCGATTGAGCGGGTCGTGTTGTTCGAGTTGTTGAGGCCGTATCGGACTCATGGATGGTCCTCCCGCTGAAGTCTGCCGACGGCGACGGCTCCCGTGATGCCGCGCACTCGCAACGTGATGCGTTGGTTGCGCAGATCGACCACGGAGAACTCGGTATCCACTGAAGTGCCGTCGGGTTGAAAGACGATCGGTCCCGACCACGACAGCCCCGACAACTTGTCGGCACTCGGTAGGCCGCTCAGCACGTCCGAGGTCAGTTGCTGCCCCGTTCCCGTCGGGGAGGCCAAGCCGGTGTTCTTCGACATGGCAAATTTCACACCTTCGGCCAGGTTGCCACCCGCCTTGCTAAATCGCCCGAGTCCTTCGGCGGTTCCCGCTCCCTTGGTCCGCTGATCG
>JAYUFF010000470.1:0-2007 GCA_043738825.1 Schlesneria sp. | reverse complement strand
TTTCTGTCGCAGTTTCGCAGCCCCACCACGATGATCCTGATTGGGGCGTCCGTGCTGTCGCTGTTTCTCAGCGACGGGACCGACGCGGCCATCATTCTGTTCATCGTCTTCGCCAGCGTGTTGCTCGGCTTCTGGCAGGAACGAACCGCAGCTCACGCGATCGAGAAGTTGCTCGATATGGTGAAGACGCGGAGCACGGTTCTGCGCGACGGCAAGGAACAAAGCATCGCAACGGCGGAGGTCGTCACGGGCGATATCATCTGCCTGTCAGCCGGCAGCAGTGTGCCCGGTGATTGCGTGCTGCTCGACACGAAGGATCTGCACCTCGACGAAGCGGCACTAACGGGCGAGACGTTTCCCGTCGAGAAGCGGCCGGGAAATGTGGCGGCCAACGCACCACTGGCCGAGCGTTCCAACGTCCTCTTTCTCGGCACTCACGTTGTGTCGGGGACCGGCCTGGCCGTCGTGGTTGCCATCGGCAGTGAAACGGAATTCGGACGCATCTCGGAACATCTGCGACTGCGGGCACCGGAGACCGACTTTGAACGGGGAGTCCGTCGGTTCGGATACTTTTTGATGGAGATCACGCTGCTGCTCGTGGTCAGCATCTTCGCGATCAACGTCTATCTGCATAAGCCGGTGCTGGAGTCGTTCCTGTTCGCGCTCGCACTGGCGGTCGGACTGACGCCGCAATTGCTCCCCGCGATCATCATGATCAACCTGACTCACGGGGCGAAGCTGATGGCCGAACGACAGGTCATCGTGAGACGGCTGGCGTCGATCGAGAACTTCGGCAGCATGAATGTCCTGTGCTCCGACAAGACGGGGACGCTGACCGAGGGCGTGATTCATGTGCAATCGACCGTTGATCCCGCTGGTCAGCCGTCGGAACGAGTGAAGTTGTTCGCGTACCTCAACGCTCTGCATGAGACCGGCTTTGCCAACCCGATAGACGACGCGATTCGAGCGAATCCGCCCGACAACATCGTCGAGTCCACCAAGCTGGATGAAGTGCCGTATGACTTTCTGCGCAAGCGACTGAGCATCCTCATCGAACAGCAGGGACAACGCCTGTTCATCACGAAGGGGGCGTTGTCGAACGTGCTCGAAGTCTGCACCGAGATCGAACGTGCCGACGGAACTCGGGCTTCGTTGGAATCGGCTCGTGCGGAGATCCAACAGCGGTTCGAGGAGTTCAGTAAGCAGGGCTGCCGCGCACTGGGAGTCGCCTATCGCGACCTCGGGGAGCAGCGCGTGGCGACTCGGGAAGTTGAAGCCGAAATGATCTTCGTCGGCTTCCTCGTGCTGCACGATCCACCGAAGACCGACAGCGCCGCGACCATTCGTTCGCTGCGAGACCTCGGTGTCGCACTGAAGATGGTCACGGGTGACAACCGCTGGGTCGCGGCCGAAGTCGCACGCGAAGTCGGCTTATCCGCCGACGCACTCGTCACGGGCGACGACCTCCATCAGATGAGCGACATGGCGCTGGCTCAACGAGTCACCGGCATCGACGTTTTCGCCGAGGTCGAGCCGAATCAGAAGGAGCGGATCATCCTCGCGCTGCGGAAGTCGGGGCGTGTTGTCGGGTATCTCGGTGACGGCATCAACGATGCGACCGCGTTGCACGCCGCCGATGTCGGCATCTCGGTCGAGAGCGCCGTCGATGTGGCGAAGGATGCCGCCGACATCGTTCTGTTGCGTCACGACCTATCGGTCCTGGTCGAAGGGATTCGAGCTGGTCGTCAGACGTTTGCCAACACGATGAAGTACGTCTTCATGGCGACGAGCGCCAACTTCGGCAACATGTTCAGCATGGCGGGCGTCTCGCTGTTTCTGCCCTACCTGCCGTTGCTGCCTCAACAAATCCTGCTCGCCAATCTGCTGACCGATCTCTCGGCGATGACGATCGCCAGCGACAGCGTCGATGCCGAAGACCTCGCGACTCCAAAACGCTGGGATATCGGATTCATTCGCAATTTCATGCTCGTGTTCGGAATCCTCAGT
>JAYUFF010000469.1:0-2009 GCA_043738825.1 Schlesneria sp. | reverse complement strand
CGCTGTCGATCTGCTCACCCGACGCGACGGCTCTGCGTGGCGAGTGGCTCAAGTCGCTCGACATCGTGTTGTTTGATCCGACTCAACGGACGGCGGACCTGTTCGAGCGGAACCGCATCCCGTGCCGAGTGGCCGACGATCCGCAGTGTGCCGGGTTGACGAAGGGCCTGATTCTGTACGGCGAAGGGATCGACCCGGCGCGTCTCGACGCGGTCTGGAGCGCGGCGGTGGAGGCGGCGTCAGCGGGGCGTCGCGTATTGGTGCTGGCCTCGCCCGGCGCGGCCGTGCCGATGGAGGGGCTGCTCGCGTCGTCCAACGACTCGCTGCGATCGGTCTCTCTCAAACGGAACGACATCATCCGCGAACTCGACAAACGACTGGATGCGACCGCGTGGCCGAAGCCGGGTCGCCTGGTGGCCTCCTCGCTGCACTGGACCGTGCGCGTTGAACAGCCGCGCGTCGAGTTCCGTGACGGCGCCGAAGGCTGGTCGTGGCTGCATGTCCGCCATCGCAGTGGTGGCCGATTGATCTGGTTGGGATTTGGACTCGTCGAGTCGTGGGAGGCCACGCCAACGGCGAGATATCTGTTGTTGAAGGTGCTCGAAGATTTATCGACCGACAAACTCGTGGTGGAAGGAAAACAAAATGAGAACTAGAGGTAGATCAAACATGAACGGCAAGGTGTTGGTGAGACGTTTAGCCGCTACGCCATCGGCGTGCGTGCCGATGAACACTGGATGTCCAATCGCGCCCACGCCGATGGCGTTGGGGCTAAACGTGGTGGCTGTCGCATGGCTGGCTCTGATACCGCAGTTCACGCTGGCCGACGACACCAAGCAACCCGCGACTCCCATTTCCGCAGCCGTCATCCGGTTCCAAGACCGCACCGAAGGGGCGAAGGTCGTCGGCGGTGTCGGCGGCGCTGAGAAGTCGGATCGCGTCTCGGACAAGGTGACCGATCTGCTGTCGGCCGAGTTGTCTTCCGCTCCCGAATTGATGCTCGTCGAACGTGATGAGTTGGACCGCATCCTGAAGGAGCACGAACTGAACCTGTCCGGTCTCGTCGGGGCTGACGACGCGATCAAGGCGGGCCGGCTGACGGGAGCCAAACTGCTCATCACCGGTTCGGTGATCGACACCGGCACGGATCGGTATCTCGTGGCGAAGGTCATCAGTACGGAGACCTCTCGCGTGCTGGGAGCGACGGCGAAAGGCAAGGTCAGCGACAACGTGGGCGATCTCGTCACAAAGCTATCCGAGCAGGTGGTGAACGTCGTGCGCGAGCGGGGCGCGACGATCCTGCCCGCCGTCGAGTCGCGTGCAGACCGGCTCGCCAAATTGAAGAAGGCTCTCGACGGGAAGCCGAGTTTGACGGTGATGGTCAAGGTGGCCGAGCGGCATGTCGGCGCACCGCGCATCGACCCGGCGGCCGAAACCGAACTGACGCTGTGGTGCAAGGAACTCGGCTGGACGACGATCGACCCACTGACGGGGAACGAGGGAGCCGCCGACATCCTGATCACGGGCGAAGGGATGTCCGAGTTCGCGTCGCGTCGCGGGGGCTTGGTCTCCGTGCGTGCCCGCGTCGAGGTGCGCGTGATCGACCGCAAGACCGGGGCCATCCTCGCCATCGACCGTCAGACCGAGCGAGTCACTGACTCGACCGAATTGATTGCTGGCAAGGACGCCCTGCAACAAGCGGCGGCCACGATCGCCGAACGACTGCTGCCGAAAGTGGCCTCGCCCGAGAAGCGGAACGGCGGCGGGAAGAAGAAATAGGCCGGGCGTTACCGATCGCCGTAGGGTGGGCACTCCTGCCCGTCTGGCCCTGCCGCTTCGCGCAGCGATCTTTCTGCCGCTTTGCTTTGGCAAAGCCGGAAGAGTGAGACAGAAAGAGAGAGGCAGAAAGATGAACACGAAACACGCGATGTTGAATGAGTTTTGTCGATCTGACAATGGAGGTTTAACTGTGGCGAAGATGAGTCCCACGCGAGTTCCAATGCTGCTTC
>JAYUFF010000468.1:0-5338 GCA_043738825.1 Schlesneria sp. | reverse complement strand
GTGGCCCAGCTTGCTTCAAGCTGAGTGCGAAGCACAAGAAACCTCAAGTGAGACGTTGAGCGAGAACACCGCGTCAGTCACCAGCCCGGCTTGTCCCTGTATTTCTTGTGCCTACGGCACCCAGCTTGAAGCAAGCCGGGCCACCCGACGAGTCTACCTGTTCTCGTTTCCAAGCTCCGACTTGGAACCCGATTGTTGAAAGCAGACAAAAAAGATCAGCCCGGCTTTGAGAAAGCCGGGCTGATCTTGTCAGGTCACAACATCAACTCGGGTCATTGCGGCGGGTCGGGGATTGGAGACTCGGGAAAGGCGACCGCTTCTTCGAGCAATGCCTTTGGAGCGAGACGCACGGTCAGCGGGTTCGAGACCGCCTTGTCGCCGCGTACGACGAGGACTTCGGCATCGACCGGCTGGGTCAGTTCAAAGTTCGGCACGGCGAAGCGGATGCCGAGGTCGTACCAGCCTTGAATCTCGGCCTGCACCTGCTGGCCGTAGACCGACACGATCACCTGGCCCGGTTCGGGACCAAAGCCTTCGCCGGCGATGGTCAGCAAACTTTCCGGTGACGCCGCCGTGAGGTCGGTCGAAAACGCCGCCGGATCGACCGGCAGGATGTCTTTGCGCAGCAGTACGGCTCCGTTGTTGTCCTCGAAGGTTTCGGGGATTTGTTGATGGCTGTCCACCAGCGCGTGCAGGTAGGTGAACGGCACGCGATAACCTTCCGGTGTGACACCGAGTCGATTCGCGGCCAGCGGCAGGCGAATGTCGAGTGCGATTGTTTCGCCGATGTCCATCGACGGCACGACGACTCCCGTTTGAGGCAACTCGACAGTCGGAGTCTGCTCGTTCGATGCCAGCAGCAGGACGCTGAATGGCGCGACGATCTGAACCGGGCTGTTGTTTCTCACCCAGACGCGATAGCGCGGACCGAGGTTCTGTGTGGGATGACCGTTGTCCACGAACCGCACCGCCAGCAGTTGCAGGTCCAGCCCAGCCGTCACGATGACCGGAGAGACATCGATCCACGTGCCGCATGCCACGATGGGCAACGGATTCCAAACCGGGTAGTCGTAGTAGACCCACGGCACACACGGGTCGTAGACGATGGGAATGCAGAAATACGGGCGAGGGTCATAGAGGATCGGGCACGTCCCCCAGTAACTCCAATTGACCCACGGCGACCAGGTCGGGCACCAACAGTGCGACGGGTAACAGCCTCCCCCCGCATACCACATGCTGAAGGCACCGGCCGTGAAGCCGGCGGCGATCACGCCGTGTTGGCGATGCTGCGACCAACCGCCGGCGTTCAACAGATTGTTGCTGAGATTCATGCGCCGCGTGATGTCGCCCTGATTCTGCAAGGCAAACTGCTGCTTGAGGCCCAGCGTCTGACCGGCTTTCGATTGTTGCCAGTTTTGAAAATTGTCGAGCTTCGCCAGCCGCTCCTGATGGACGCCGCTGACCTTGTCCAGATTCAGATGCTTCAATTCCGGATGAGCCTGCAAATTGGAGGGATCATGGAGTTGCTTCAATTCGCGGGTCAGGTCGTCTCGCTTCTTGGCCTGCAACAGCGTGTGAAGTTTGTCGTCCTGCGGAACTATCTTCAGTTTGTCCGTGCGGGTCGCCGCACCGAGCTTGTCTCCCAGATGAGGTGTCCCTCCCTTCGGCAAGTCCAACGTTAGTCCGCCGGGCTTGGAAACAGCCAGCGACTTCGTCTTCTCGTGGTTGTCCAACTTGGGAAGGCCCAGAGTACCCGATCGTGTCTGTCCCGGTGGCTCCGGTTGCGGATTGAGTTTCACAGTCCCCTTCGGATCGAAGGGCAAATTGCCGCCCTTTCCGCTGAGCGTTTGCTGCCCTGCGCCGTGCTCGACACTGATCTTTGGTTTGCCGAACGAACCACTTCCGCCGGGCAACGCATTGCCGAGTGTTCCCGGCGGATTACCTGTCGCTTTGCCCGGTCCTCCCGATCCGCCAAGGGGAAATTGGACTCCGCCGACTCCCGAGGGCGTGGGGCCGATGCCGATCACTGGCTTGGCGGTGTCAATCTTCGGCCCGCCCGGGATTGTGATTCCACCCGGCTTTCCCACCGCTGGATTGCCGATTCCCACACTCGGAATGTTGCCCGTTCGCGGCTGACCAATGGCTCCCTGCGGATTGCCCGTGGTTCCCCCGACGGCACGGCCGGTGGCGGGGAGACCGCCGATGTTGCCCGGCACGCCGCTCCCGCCGACCGGATTGCCACTCTGGATGTTGCCGCTCCCCTTGTTCGGTTGAAACGGTGGAAGCGGAGTTCCCGGAGGCTTCCCTGGATCGCGCGGTGCCGAAGGGATGACTTGTTTCTGTAGGCCCTGCAACGGAACCTGCTCCTGCGCGGGGATCGCGGCCCGCCCCGGTGTTGTGGGAACACCGCCAGCCGGTTGGCCACCGACCGGTAGCTTGGGTTGAATCTTGGGAACCTCGTCCTTCGCGCGAGCCGCCTCGAACGAACAGGCCAAGACGACGACCAGGCCACACGCCACCATCGACCAACGCAATCTGGACATGATCTCCCCGCCTTTCTGAACACGATCAGAGAACTCGCCCGAACGAAACCGACACCACCGTGCGCTTCGGGCGACCAACATGATTTCTGAGATCAGGTTCCCGCGCGAACCGCCGCGTTTCAAGAGGGCTGTCCAATTTTGCGTGTCTGCGGTTGGTCGCCACTCAAGTTGCCTTCGTCGCTCCGCGTGAAGTGAGCCGATGGCGAGTGGAACACGGGATGTCTCGAACCCGCGCACGGCTGACTTCACGCGGAGCGATGAAGGCTACCTTGAAGCGGCAGACAAACACCCGCGATCCGACATGCAACGGAGCAGGGCGAAGCCTCCCAAGAAGCCTCGCCCTGCGGATGAGTCACCGTGCTGAAAACGAGCCGAGCCTAATAGCGGAACGTCGTCTGGACGTAGAACTGTTGGGCGTCCTGGCGGGTGGGCTGGACATTGTGGACGTAGTCGCCGTACCAGAACCAGAACTGGCCCGCTTCGATGCTGAAGTTCTGGTTGACGGTGTAGGTTGCCAACAGATCGAGTTCCTGTCCGACGTTGCTGCCGTGGCCGCCGCCGGCCGCACCGTACTTCGTACCCGTGATCGTGTAGAGCGTATCGTGGCTGTTGGCCAGTTGGATGAAGTGTTGTGCGGCTTGAAGTTGCAGCTTCTTGGTCGGCTTCACCGTGAACCTGTAGTTGATGTCGCTGGTGTTCTGCCGTGCGACGTTGTCGATCAGGCCGAGATAGGCATGGGTCAGACCATATTGCTGGAAGAAGGTATGGTTCACTCCGTCTTTTGAGTTGCCGTCACCCGAGGCCCAATCATAGAAGCCCCAGATGGTCGGCTCCCACGCCACCGTCTTCCACGTGTGGCCCAAGCCGCCGGTGAAGTATCCGGCCTGCACACTTTGCCCCTTGTCGTTGCCGAACTGATAGCCTCCCTCGAAGTCCGTCAGGTAGGATCGGTCGCCGCCGTCGGCAGGAAACGCTCCCAGCCAGCGGGTTCCCAGGGTATAGCGATCTCCCAACGGAAAGCTGTTCGTCGGTATCGCTGCGGCGGGAAACCCGCCGCTGCCCGAAAAGTTCGCGCTGTAACGGTTGTAAAGGAAGAACGAGTCGATCGTGTGATCCTTGATCCCCTTGTACGTGGCCCATGCGCCGCCGAAGAGGATGTCCTTCTGAGGTCGATCGAACGCGTGGTCGTCAAGGTTGACACCCAAATTGGGACCGGTGCCACCGGCCGTTCCGAAGGTGGCCGTATTCACCGGGTTCACCAGCCAGGCGTCCAAGTCCCAGGTCGTGCCGGGACTGTTGAGCCGCAGCCCCGACCAGTTGCGTCGCGTGTTGGCCCAGTCGAGCGCTGAGACCAGCCGTTGCGAGCCGAATTGCAGTTCTTGTCGTCCCACTCGGAACCAGACCGGCTTGTCATCGCGTTCCAAAACCTTGAGATCGACAAACGCGTTCTGCAGATCCCAGCGATTCACGTCGATGCCGGTCTGCGGCAGTTCACCGTGATTGATCGAAGCATCAATCATCTCGACATAGACCCGCACCCAGTCGGAGTGTTTCAAATCGAAGTACTGACGCCAGCGAACCAGGTCATAAGTTGAGTGGCCGTTCGGCGGAACGAACGGGGCGCGCAGACGGTTCGCCTCGTTCATGTAGCGGTAACGAAGCTCGCCGCCGACCGACAAGCGGGTGTCCTCGCCGAGATCCCAAGGGAGGATGCCATCCAGCGGCATGTCCTTGCATTCTTCGCCAAACAGATGCGTGTGCGGAGTCTTCTTGTAGCTGAAGTCGTTGTCGAAGAAGCAGGGCTTCCACGGTTGTGGCGGAGGCTTGGGAGCGCCCGGTTTCGCAGCGGCCGGTGCGGGAGCCGACATGCCGGGCGATGTCGATGGCGAGGCGTAGGTTCCCGCCTGCGATGCGATCATCGGTGGCAACGACGCACCGTCGTTTGGCCCGAGTTGATTGATCGGCGCGGGAGGGACCGACTCACCGGGAATCGGTGGAGCCAGGAACTCGATCAATTGGAGTTGGCTCGTCTCACTGAACACTTGCGGCGATGGCGGCAACGCCGGCTCAGCCGCCTGTATGCCGAGCGACAGGCTCAGACTGACACTCCACGCTAGGCACGTCCAACGTCGCATTGCAGCTCGCTCCTTCGAGGCCCGCTAATTTTGTGAACGGGCGGCTCGATTCCGTTCGGTTAGTTTGGTGGCTTCAACTGCGCGGCGAAGACCACCATCGAAGGACCGGCGGTTTCCATCGGTCTGACTGCCAGTATCGTCAGCCGAAGAAAGCCACTCGGGGTGGAATTCCGAAGTCTGAAAGAGATGCGTTTGAGGATAAACTGCCAATGTTCCATTGCGCCGGTTCCGTAGAATTTGACGGTCGAGCGATCATCAGCCCTCAACAAACGACCGCGATCCGGGACTCGGATCGAGGTCATCTTCGGCACGAATTGCTGGTGCGATCAGTGAGTCGATGCCGTCAAGGCCGCCGTGCGCAGAGCGCGGAGCGTCCCTGTGAGCAACAGGTCCTTTCGCGGAGCCGTAGTACTTTGTCACAACTTGATCTTGGGGTAGCCACGTTCGCCAAAGCGTGGGGTCAATCCAGGGTCTCGCCCACGTTCTGGCGAACGTGGCTACGACAACAACCCCAATGACGAAGCCGTAGCCTTTGCAGACATTGGTCAGGGTGAGAAATGGTTCGTCGTTCACGAGGGTGTCACCACAATTAGGGGCTCTCCGCCATTCGTGTTGGAACGCAGACATCAGCCGTTGGGCGCTAGCCCCGGTTGCGGCGAA
>JAYUFF010000467.1:0-5339 GCA_043738825.1 Schlesneria sp. | reverse complement strand
TACGGCTTCTACATCGGAGCGTCCCTGCACAACCTCGACGAACTCAAACAGGCGACGCGCACGCCGGGGATCAAAATCTTTGTCGGGTCCAGCACGGGAGACATGCTGGTCGATGACCAGGCCACGCTGGAACGCATCTTCGCCGAGACCACGCTGCCCATCACCGCCCACTGCGAGGATGAAACCACGGTCCGCGCGAACCGCGACGCCATCGGTGGCGGCTCGACCTACGCCGACCACTCGCGCATTCGGGACGAACGGGCGGCGGTCGTCTGCGTGAAGCGAGTCTTCGACCTCGCCTATCGGCATCACCACCGTTTTCACCTCGTCCACGTCTCAACCGCAGCCGAGACCGAACTGCTGCGAGACCATCGGGGACTCATCACGGGTGAGGCGTGTCCGCATCATCTGTTCTTCAACGTCGATGATTACGAGCGACTCGGTTCGCTGGTGCAGATGAATCCGTCGATCAAGACGGCCGCCGACAACGCCGGATTGTGGAAGGCCCTGCACGACGGACGGCTGCAAGTCATCGCGACCGACCACGCGCCACACACGCTCGACGAGAAACGTCAGCCGTACCCGAAGTCTCCGTCGGGCCTGCCCGCCGTCGAGAACTCGCTCGCGCTGATGCTCGACAGCGTGCATCGGGGCCTCTGTTCACTCGAAGAGGTGGTGAGCTGGATGTGCGATGCGCCGGCGCGCGTGTGGGACATCCTCGACAAGGGCCGCATCGCCACAGGCTACGATGCAGACCTCGTGTTGGTGGACCTCAACCGCCAACAGACGATCCGCAACGCGGAGCAACAGACCAAATGCGGCTGGAGTCCGTGGGACGGCACGACGCTCACCGGCTGGCCTGTCCGCACGTGGGTTCTCGGCCGCACGGTTTTCAACGCAGGCCGCTACGACGAAACCGTGCGCGGGAGCGAAGCGAAGTACGATCACTCGCGCGGCGGCTACTGGGGCACCGCCGATTGATTTGTAGGACGAGCACTCCTGCCCGTCAGTCGGCCTTGCCCAAAAAATCAGGCCGGACACAAATTGTAGGGTGGGCTGTGCCCACCAACACCCGACCGATTGTGGTGGGCACAGCCCACCCTACAGTTTTTGGGCAAAGCCCCGTCAGTCTTCAAATCATCGACGACGGATTGGCGGAGTACACTCTTGGTGGCTGTGCAGAACCTATTTCCGAGAGTTCTGAAAGTCACCCGCAGCGTGAGCGAGGGCGGACGCTTGGAACGACGGCGATCTGAAATCGACCAGACCGTGGAGCGTCTGCCCTCGCTCACGCTGCGGGTGACTTGAACTTCGACGCCACTCTCGGAAGTAGAAAATGCACAGCCGCTTGGAACGGCGTTGATCCAGGCAACACGCCATTGGCACCTCTCAATAAGTACAGTTCATCATGAGTTCCCCCGTCACGCAGGAGGTCGTTGTTCCACAGGTGCGGTTCGGGATTCCGCCCGGTCCGCGTGGGCATTGGTTGTGGGGCAACGTGGCGGCGTTTCAGGCTGACAGACTGGGCTTCATGCGTGAGGCCGCTCGCCAGTACGGCGGGGTCGTGCGTCTGCGGTTTGCCTATCGCTCAGTCTGGCTCGTGACGGAACCGGAGGTGATCGAGTCGGTCCTGGTGACTCAGGCCCGGCAGTTCCGCAAGCATTTCGGTTTGCGGATCAACCCGATTGTGTTGGGCAACGGTCTGCTGACAAGTGAGGGCGACTTCTGGCTGCGGCAGCGCCGTTTGGCTCAGCCCGCCTTTCAGCGGTCACAGATTGCGTCGTATGCCTCGACGTTTGCCGACCACACCGCGCGCATGCTGGATCGTTGGCAGGCGGGAGAGAGCCGCGATGTTCTGCCCGAGATGATGGCGCTGACGCTGGGGATCGCCTCCAAGACGTTGTTCGGTGCCGACGCGGACTCGCAGGCCGACCGGGTCCGCTCCGCCCTGCAGGTGATTCAAGAAGAGTTCGTGCGGCGACTCATGCAGCCAATCCAACCGCCGATGTGGTGGCCCACCGCCGGGAATCTCAGACTGAAGCGGGCGACGAACGACCTGGACTCGATCATCTACGACTTCATTCGTCAGCGACGAGCGTCTCACGAACAGTGCGATGACCTGCTCTCGCGACTGCTCCACGCGCGCGACGAGGGCGACGCGACAAGCATGTCCGACAAGCAGCTTCGCGATGAATGCCTGACGATCTTCCTCGCGGGGCAGGAGACCACCGCGCTGGCCCTGTCGTGGTCGTGGTATCTGTTGGGGCAGCACCCCGAGGCGGCCTCGCGCGTCTATGCGGAGGTCGATTCCGTTCTGGCGGTCCGAACGCCAACGATGGAAGACCTGCCACGGTTGCCGGAGACGGAACAGATCCTGCTGGAAGCGATGCGGCTCTATCCCCCCGCGTTCGTCGTGGGGCGCGAGGCCCTGGTTGATACGCGCATCGCCGGCTATGTCTGCCCGCGCGGGACGACGATTCTCATGCCCGAATCGGTCGTCCACCGCGACCCGCGATTTTTCGAGAACCCCGACGACTTCCGCCCCGAACGCTGGCGAGACAACTTCGAGAAACAGCTTCCCCACTGTGCCTACTTCCCGTTCGGAGCCGGTCCGCGCAGCTGCATCGGCCAACTGTTCGCGATGGTCGAGATGACAATGGTGCTGGCCATGATCGCCCAGCGATTCCAGTTCACACTGAAGCCCGGTCAAGCCGTGACCCCCGGCGTGCAATTCACTCTGCGACCCAACCCCGGAGTGCCGACGATCATCACACGGCGATAGGTCAAGATTTGGAGCGAATCAACTTCCCAAGCAGCGCCTTTGGACTCGACACAATTTTGCGAACCCAATGCAACGTGACCGTCTTTCCTCAGCGATGAGCGCAGACGTGGCGAACTGATCGACACGTTCGAGTTGTTTGGATTTCAATCAATTCAGCCCAGTGGTGGTGGGCCATGTCGTGCGAGGGATGCCTCCGCATCGTGGGGCGGTTGCCGATCCAGACCCCCACGTTCCCCTCGACATCGGTCAGGCGAAAATCGCGACCGGCGTGACGGTAGGTCAGGCGATCCTGACCCAGCCTGTGGTGAGATTGTTTGGCAGCACACTTGACAGTTCAGGCGATGTCCGTCAAAGTGACACACACGTCTTAAAACACGTCTTAAAACACGTCTCGTCGATTTCGTGTTCTTCACGGAGAAACCCAGATGTCACGGCGCGGATTCACGATCATTGAGTTGGCGGTGGCCTTGGCCATCATCGGCCTGTTGTGTGCGCTGCTTGCGCCGGCGATCATGTCCGCGCGGGCGGCGGCTCGAAAGATGGAGTGCTCGTCCCACCTGCGGCAACTCGGCCTGGCCGCCACCAACTACGGGGCCACTCACAACTGCATGCCGCCTGGCGCGATCAATTACTACAGTTGGCTCGTCATGCTGCTGCCCTACGTCGATCAGGGGGGCTTGTACCGTCAGTTTGACTTTTCAGGGACGGAAACGAATGCGTTTCAAGCTGGCAGTCAACATCCGGTTTACAAGGCGAACATTGCTGTCTTCAAATGCCTCACGGATCCGCTGGCGGCAGTTAGGGACGGCGACTATCCGACACACAGTTATCACGGCTGTACCGGTAGTGGTCTGTTGCAGGGCGGCTTCAACGGCTTGATCCGCTACAGCTACGAAGGTTGCGGGTCTGGATCGTTCCCGTCGGGCTTGGTGCGTCTTAGTAATGTCCCCAATGGGTTGTCCAACACCGTGATGGCATCGGAGCGGTTGGTCGGAGACACCAGCGGGCATCTGTTACGGAACAACTGGACCATGACCACGGCGTTTACGCAGCCGAGTGAACTAGATGCCTTTCGCGCCGCGTGTCTTGCTGAGACGCCTCGGGCCATAGCGGGAGGTGGGTGGTATGGCGATCCCTCAAGCGGACATGGATGGTGGGATGGTGCAACCGGTACCACGCTCTACAACCACACGATGACGCCAAATCAGCGATCGTGCGATCACAACAATGCACCGGAGTTTGGAGCATTCACCGCATCCAGTCTTCATCCCGGCGGTGTGAACGTTGTGTATGGCGATGGGCATGCGACATTCGTGTCGCAGAACATCGATTCTGTTGTGTGGGCGAAAATGGGATCGCGGATCGACCGCGATCTCTCGCCCTGTCCTTAACCTGCGAGGAGATTGCGAATGAAGAAGATTGCGATGGTAGTAATGGCATGCGCCGTGTTGACGCATAGCACGGCTTTGAACTGCAACGCGATAGGCGTCGTCACACCAATTACGAATGCACAGATCACGTCACATCAGAACTTCCAAGCGACTGGAGTGTCAACCAACGCCATCATCGTTTTGATCGAGTGGTATGACGGGACGGGCAGGCGCGTAGCGGCGCAAAATCAAAATCCGCGTAATGTGATGCCATTCGATTGGCAAGTGCAGTTTACACTTCCCGTTCCGATGGGAGTCCAAAGTTGGACGCCCACGACTGCGACTGTCCCAAGTAAGTGTCAAATGAAAACCGGGGGCGTGGTCACAGGAGCGATAACAACTCCACCGGTTGTGATTTAATAGAACTTTGAGATAGGGACGTGTCGTGGCCAAGTTACTAACGATCACGATGTTGCTGGCGGGGATGCTCATCGGGTGTTCGGACCCGATGTATCCGCAGCCGAAGCTGCCGCCGATCGTGATTCCTCCCTACGTTCCGCCCCCGCCCATCGAACGGTCGTTGTTGACGATCGTGCTGCCGACTTCGATGAGCAAGGACAAAGACCGGCCACCGATGGGTCGGGTGCGGACGAATTTGTCATTCAATGTTCAATGGATCAGTCTTCCCGAGCACCGCCAGCGGAACGGCAAGTTGGATGATGCCCACTTTACCGGCATCGCTTACTACGTGACCGTGTTTGTTCCGCTGCCAAACGGGCGGGAACGTATCGCTCGAACCGCCGCCCAGCAGCCGGAGCGGGACATCGAGAGTGAGGGTCGTTGGTCGTATCGGCTGGCGCTGACGGCACCGGATGAACCCGGACGTTATGTCGTTCGCTTGCACACGCCCGACGAAACGATTTCCGAGTCGATTCTCGAAGTCTTCGCGGGAGATGCGAACGGTCGTTGAAGAGACTTCGGCATCGTCCCCGAGTCTGTCAAAGTTTCCCGCACCCCGCCCGGCAGCTCCTCGTGTTGTGCTTCGGTGTTGTGGGATCGAAAACTGGCGGGTTTGGGTGGCGGGGTCAGAGTCTTGTATGCTTCGTCAGCCCCTTCTGGAAGGGGCTTGTACACCCGTGGGGCAGCCTGGCGAGCGTAGCGAGTCAGGCTGCCCCACGGGGCCGGCG
>JAYUFF010000466.1:0-5341 GCA_043738825.1 Schlesneria sp. | reverse complement strand
CCTGCTCCGAAGATCGGTTGGAATGGGAACTGGGGGATGGCGGCGAGTGCTTTGGAGAAAGACTACGTTCATTTGCTCACGGCTCAGATTGCGAAGGCAGCGGGAGGGAAGCCCGAGGTGCGGGTCAAGAACATCGCCGACTTCGAGCGCAATCTGGATGCCTACAATCTGGCCGAAGGCATGAAGGACGAACTGGCCTTCCAGGCGGACCTAATCATCGTGGCGATCGGTGAGAATGCGTCGGCCCTCACCACGGACGAGGCCAAAGCTCGGTTCAAGACATCATTCGCCAAGCTGCTCGCGGAGTTGAAGAATCATGGCCGCCCGACCCTCATTGTCCGCAGTCAGTTTTGGGCCGATGCCGCCAAGGACGAGCGGATGAAGCAAGCCTGTCTCGATGCCGAGGGAGTCTTCGTCGATATCAGCAAGCTCGGCTCAGACGAAGCCAACTACGCGCGGTCGGAACAAAAGTTCGAGCACGCTGGCGTGGCGGGCCATCCCGGAGACAAGGGGATGCAGGCGCTGACCGATGAACTCTGGAAGTCGATCCATCAACGAGGGTCTGCCGAGCAGGCGAAGTAGAGCCGAGCGGGATCGAAGCAGCGAGGTAAGACCGGTCGAACCGGCCCTGCTTGATCGATGCCAGTGGGCGTCACCGTGTAGTGCGCGGGATGCGGCTGGCCAGCATGTCGGCTTCGGCGAAGATGGCGGGGGTGCCGCCGGTGTGGAGGAAGACGACATCTTGATCGGGTTGGAAGACTCCAGCGCGGATGTGGTCGATCAGGCCGGCCAGTGTCTTCGCCGTATAGACCGGTTCGACGAGGATGCCTTCGGTGCGCGCGAGCAGCGTCATCGCTTCGAGGCCCGCATCGGAGGGTTTGCCATAACCGGGGGCGAGGTAATCTTCGATGAACAGGATGTCAGCGGGCGTCAGGCGCGAGTCGATTTCCGCGAGTTCGGCCGCGCGGTTGGCGGTTGCCGACATTTCCTGCGGACTGTCCCACGGCCACGTCATCGGGGCGATGCTCTTCACGGGGAAGCGGCATCCCAGCGCCTTGGCTCCGAGGGCCACGCCCGCTCCCGTGGAACCGGCCGACGAAACGTAGACGGCGGCCGGCTCGAAGCCGTTCGTGGTGGATTGCTCGACAATCTCGGCGAGGCAGATCGCGTAGCTGAGGGCGGCGAGAGGCAGCACGACCGGGCGATCCCACAAATAAACGTTGCGGCCTGTCGCGCGAAACCGCTCGGCGACTTCGGCGATTTTTTGGTCGAGGGCCGGGCCGACCGACTCTTCGACGATTTCAAAACTCGCGCCGACGATGTGGTCGAGCAACAGGTTGCCCTGCACAATGTCCGGTCCATCCGCTGGCTTGCCTCGACCGAGAACGAGATGGATGTCGAGTCCCACCTTCGCGCACGCGGCGGCCGTTTGTCGGCAGTTGTTGCTCTGCACGCCCGCGCCCCACACGACCAAGTCGGCTTTCTTCGCGAGGGCATCGGCGATCAGGAACTCATTGTGACGTGCCTTGTTTCCACCGAAGAGCAGCCCCGTGCAGTCATCGCGCTTGATCCAGACACGCGGCCCGTTTGGACAAACGGCCTGGCTGAATCGGGGCAGCAATTCCAAGGGCGTAGGCAGGTGGGCGAGCGGCATTCGCGGGACGCGTGCGATGTGCGATCGCAGTTCGGCGGTGGAGAGCATCGTCCGTGTTTCTGTGAGGCTGCGGGAATGCGAATCGGGTGGTGGGGGTGATTTCAATGCCGACTCTGAGCGGGCCGGGCGTCCAGGACATCACCTCTTGGTCGCCTTCTTTTTGACGGCCTGCTTCACGACCTTGGCCACCTTCTTCACGATCTTCTTGGTGGCCATCGTCGTCGATTTCTTGGCGGCCTTCTTCGTGGCGACCGGCTTGGACGATTTGGCGGACTTGGCCGCAGCGGGTGAGGCGGGTTTGCTCACCTGCTTTTTCACGACCTTCTTCTCGGTCTTCTTCACGACGGCCTTCGCCTGCTTCTTGGCGGGCTGGCTGGCAGCCTGCTTTGAACTCTTGGTGCGAGAGTGCTTGATGACCGACTCGTAATGCTCGATGAACCTCTTGACGGGGACGCGCCGGATCGCCTCACCGATCACGTTGAGGGCGAGGTCTTCGAGTCTCTTGAATCGGATGCAACTCTTGCCCATCTCGAGCGTCTTGCCGGTCTTGGCCCACTCGTCACGGAACCACGTTTCCTCGGCCCCCTCACCGTAGACCGGCATCATGTACAGCGACATGTAGTCCTTCTGTGAGGCCAGACTGGCAAACGGCAGGGGCTGCTTCGGATCGGTGTGATAACCGGCCGGATAGATGCGGTGCGGGACGTAGTAGCCGATCATGCCGTACTGCATCCCCTCCTCGTAGTCCTTGCCGAGGTTTTTGAGGATCACGTGCCGCACGGTGGCGATGGCGGCTCGGCGGTCTTCGGGCAGCTCGGACAGATACTGTTCGATGGTGGTCGCTTTGCTTTGCATGGGAGACCTCATAGATTCGGGGACCACAGGGAACGCCCCACCGTGGCGGACGGCGGCATTATGCCGTAACGGCCTCGAAGTGCGAATGGAGCGGACCAATGTTGCCGGAGATTCCCGGTGAAGGCCGCGTTGCGGTCAGGGCGACTCGCTGTGGCCGGGCTTCACGTCGGGCCTGTTCCAGCGTCACTCGCTACGAAAGGAAACCTCATGAACCAACCAGCCACCTTCCTGCGTCGAGACCCTGCGGAAGTGACCCCGTGGGCCGAAACCTGCGGCGAGATTCGGTGCCTTGTGGAGGAGAAAGACCTCGCGGCGGCCGAGGTGCATCAGGTGAAGATTCACGACGCCAAGCTGCACTATCACGCCCACACGGATGAGTTCTACTACGTGATCGACGGCCAGGGGACGATGACGCTCGACGGCACCGAGATCGAACTGCATCAGGGCGTGGTGGTCTACGTCCCGCGCGGCATCAAGCACAAGGCGGTCGGCAACCTGACAGTACTCACCGTCTGCATTCCGCGCGGCGTCTTCAACGACATTCACGAATTGGAATGACGTGCGGATGCTTAGGCTGGGTGGCGGAGGCGCTCTGGCTCTGCTGACAAATCGCTTTTGCGCTGCATAACGCCAACGTTCACCTGCGGGGCCGCAGAACGTGCAACTCTGTGAAACCTTGACGGCCCCGTCAGGTGGAACGTCTGGTTCGACACGAGCCCATGAAAAGTACCAGGGCCATCTCAATTGCCAGGTTGCGGCTTTGTGGCGGTCACGAGACGGGCCGGCCAGGACCACCATCCTAGCCCCCTACGGCCGACATCGTACATCCCGAGTGTGGCAAGCCGTGCCTGGTATTGCCTGGTGCCCCGAACATCGACGATGAGCAGCCGACCGCCAGGGCGCAGCACCCGCACCGCTTCGCTGATTGCTTTTTCCCGGCCGGCACGCCCGCTGATGTTGTGGATCGCCAAACTGGAGAGAACCACATCAAAGCTATTGTCCTCAAAGGGCAGCGCCGTTATGTCGCCCGTGTGCAATTCGACCCGATCCGCCACTCCCTCGGCGACGGCGTTGCGCTGGGTGGCCTCGGCCGAATTGCCGGACTGATCGACCGCCCGCCACAGGTCCACGCCCACGGCACGGCCTGTGGTCAGGTGTTGCGCGGCCATCAGGAGCACCGCACCCCGGCCGCATCCCAAGTCCACGATGCGCTCATCGCCCCGCAGCCTCAACCGATCGAGCAATTCGGCCCAGAGCACGAACTTGCCTCGCAGGGTGAAGTGGAGGTGAAGTGCTTCTATGGCCAAAATGAAAGGGACAGCCAGCCAGAACTTGACTCTGCCAGTGACGATTGCCAGGACGAGGTACAGAACGACCAGGCCGGTAAGAAAGACCGAAGCGAAGGGGGCATCAATCCCATACGAACCACGCCGTCGAGGAGTCACGCGCTCGGCCATACGGTCACTCCTGCTGCCGTCGCGCAGCGTTCCCACTTGCCAGGTCCGTCGAACAGTGAATTGACCCGCGCGCTGGATAACTTGGCCAAGCTGCTGACGCAGGTCTGGTCTTCACACGACACAACATCCCGTTCAGAAAACGGTTTGTCAACGACAGCGTTGAGTCTTCTGTTGGGTTGGGTCGCGTGTTATCCGGCGCGCCGGATAACTCAGTTATTCGCGCAGGCAAGAACCGATGTGGTGTGCGACGACCGGTAACGCGCTATCTCGCGCGGATTATGCTCGTGCCAGTTCCGGGATGGCGTCGCCGTCTTCGACGATCTTGACGGGGCGGCCCGCGAAGTTCGGGATCGAGGCGTGCTTGTAGTCGATCCCGAGGTGGCGATAGATCGTGGCGAGGAAGTCGGCGGGGCCGACTCGGCGCGAGATCGGGTTTTCACCGCGAGGGTCGGTGGCTCCGATGACCTGGCCGGTCCGAATGCCTCCGCCTGCGAAGAGCATCGAGTTGGCGTTGGGCCAGTGATCGCGGCCGGGTTGAACCGTGCCGGCCGGTGCGCTGGCGACTCCCTCGCCGCTGCTGGCCACGTAGCTGATGCGCGGCGTGCGACCGAACTCACCCGTTACGATGACGAGGACTCGGCGGTCGAGACCCCTCGCGTAGACATCCTCGATCAACGCCGAAACCGCCTGATCGAGAGTCGGCAGGCGGAACTTGAGGGCATCGAAGACGTGCTGGTTCACCGCGTGATCGTCCCAGTTCTGGACGCGACCGCACATCGGGCCATCGAACTCGGTGGCCACGATGTCCACACCCGCCTCAACGAGGCGGCGGGCCATCAGGCATTGCTGGCCCCATTGGTTGCGACCGTAGCGGTCTCGCAAGGCGTCGGGTTCGAGCGACAGATCGAAGGCCGTTCGCGAGGCGGGACTGGTCAGCAGGTTGAGGGCCTGTTGATCGAAGCGATCGACCGCCTCCATCACACCCGACTGATCGACACTCCGCAGCAGACGGTCGAGGCTGCTCTTGAGCGACGCGCGGGCGTTCAGCACATCAAGCTGCTTCTCATCCGCGAGGCCGACGTTGGGGACGCGGAACTGCGGAGCACTCGGATCGCCCACGACCTTGAACGCCTCGCGCGACGGCCCGAGGTACGTTGGCCCGGCGATCGTGAAGTTGTCGTAGTTGTCGATCGGGTTCACGGCGACATAGTTCGGGATGCTGCGCTTCGGATCGGCGAGGAAATGGCTGGCGACGGTCATCCAATCGGGCAGGACCGGCAGCAGCTTGTCCTGCGGGTCGGTGTCTCCCGCCAGAACTTGCAGCGACCCGGCCGGATGCCCGCCACCCGTGTGAGCCACCGACCGCAGCAGCGCG
>JAYUFF010000465.1:0-5346 GCA_043738825.1 Schlesneria sp. | reverse complement strand
CGAGGACTCCACGCACCCTACGATTACTTGTCGCATCCAGGAGTCGATTTCGGCGAAATCGACCTACGGCAGTGGTCCGACTGGTGTGGGCCGACTTCGCCGAAGTCGGCTGATTAGGCAGGACACCTCTACGAGCTACTTGTCCGGCTTCGGTTCGGGGAACGTCAGCTCCAATTGCCAGTCGTGGAAGTTGGCGACGACGCGGCGGTTGTCGGGGTCGGGCTCCAGTCGCGGTGCGTTGTTGGGAGCATTCTCCTCAGTCTTATACAACTCGCGACCGGTTCGCTTGTCGAGCACGCAAGCCAACAGACGGGGGCGGTTGCCGAACGGGTTCTGCGCCGCGCGGGCCTGATCGTACTGGCGCGTCGCCAGCAACAGGACTGGCAGCCGGGCCGGTTGCGTACGGTCAAAGATCGCCTGCTCGACCGGTGTCGCCCAGTTCAGTCTTCCATCAACTCGCGACACTGCGCAGACCTGGCCGTCGAACGGAGTGTTGTTTCCGTTGGGCATGTCGAATGGCAGGACGCGGATTCCGTTTTGAACCTTTGAGGAGTGACCGACGAACACGATGTCGCGATCGTCCTGGCGCTGCACGGCCAGCCAGACTGCTGAAGCACCAGCCCTCTTGAACGGCAACTCGGTGTGATACCGCTCGCGACCATCGGCCAGTGCGACGACGGTCAACAGCGACTGTTGATCGCCCGGTTCGAGAAACGCCACGTCGCCACCCTCGATCACGGTGATGACGGCGTTGGGTGGATGGCTGCGGCTCCACACGGCAACATCGCGTTCAAAGTCCTTCAGTTCAGTGATGCGATCACCGTTCTTGTCGGTGCCCTGCACGAGCAGCCTGACGCCGCGCTGCCACAGCAGGTCTTCATTCACCGCCAGTCTGCGCGTCACCAGATTGGAGCCGTCGAGCGTGCGGAGCAGCGTCAGATCGCGAGTCGCATTCGGGTGGATCGTCACCGCGCGGTCGTCGGCCGAGGCGATGACGGGACCGGGCAGCACGTCCTGCCTCGACCACGCGAGGCGACCCGTGTCGAGTTCCGCCGCGCACAGCTTCTGGCCAACCGTGTAGATCGCGACTTCGCGCGTCAGTCCCACGAACTGGCCGAACAGTCGTCCGTTGGTCGGGCCTCCAAAACGAATGCCTCGCCCGTTGAAGCCTCGCCCTTGCATCCCCTGCTGCGCCAGCATCACATCGGTCTGAGACATGCCGCTGGTCCGCAGCGTCTGCTGCCACGCGACCTGCGGAGCCTGATGAGGATCGGTGGACTCATAGACCACGAAGTACGTGCCGACGACCAACACCAGCCACCGGTCACGCAGATGCAGTGCGCTGGCGATCGGCAGATTGCGGCCGAGGTTGTCGTTGAACGCCGCATCCGGTGGAACCGTGGCCGACCAGCGCACGCGGCCGTTGGCGTCGCGAGCCGTCAGCGTCCGGTCGCCTCCGGCGATTTCAAACGACCAGCCGTCGAACGCCGTTCCCTGACGCGAAGCCACTTCCACCGGCAGGTCGAGCGGCCGGTTCGGTGCCGCACCTTGTTTGCGGCTCACGTCGATCGTCCCGGCCGTCCAGGGCGAAGCCACGTCGAGCAGCTTTCGCACGTCGTCTCGCGTCAGCCATCGCTCCGCCAAACTGCGGCCCGTCTGGTCATCGAGGCACTTCTGTTCGGCAAACTCGTCGCGCAGTCGGTTCAACCACGGCAGCGCGGCGCTCGCGCGATTGGCTTGCAGCAGATCGCGTGTCAGCAGCGCGGCGGCCCGCGCGGCGACGGACTGATCGGACGCCTGGGCAAACCGTTCGAGCAGCTTCGCGGGGTGAGCGGCTCCGTCTACACGGGCGACTTGGTCGAGCAGCAGTTGCTCGACACGCGGCAGTCCCGCGAAGAACCGCAGGCACTGATCGAGATGCTCGCCGAGGTCCGCTCCCTTCCGCACTGTTTCGACATGCTGAGCGAGAGCCTTGTCGAACGCCTCGCGATCCTCGGGACTGCTGGCGGCCTGGTACATCTCGATCAACCGCGCACGGATCGCCCGGTCGGTGCGAACCGAGTGGTTCGAGTTGATCGCATCGAGGTCGCTCAGGAAGCGCGAGGTCTCGGCCAGCCGAATCAACTGCGCGAACGCACCGCGCTTGTCGCCGGCCTCTTCGAGCGCGCGGGCATAGAGTCGCAGGAACTCATTGCGTTGTTGAGGATCATCGGTCAGCGTTTCAAGTTCTGCGGCGCGGTCGTGAACGAGTTTCGCGTTGCCTCGCAGCCCGGCCAGCAGCGACGCGGCGAGGACCGACTTCACGCGCGGATCGGGACGACGACGCAGTGACTCGCGCAGGTCCGCCAGTCCGTCGGCCTCTTCACCCCGATGCAGTCGCAGTTCGCCACGCAGCGCCAGTGCGACCGGTTGTTGTGGGTCGGCCTTCAATTCGTCGGCGATCTGAGTTTCGATGTCGCCGAGCCGCGCGAAGCCGATCAAGTCGCCCGCGCTCTGCGACACGAGGGCACCCGCGCCAGCAATCAGATTGCCGGGGACTCGGCCATTCGACAGCTTTGACCGCGCGAGGATGCGGCCCGAACGGAGATCGACCGTCGCGATTTCGCCGCTCACCAGCGGCAGGAAATAGCGCGAACCGACTCGCACGCCGCGTCCGGCCGAATCGACAGAGGTGATCGCAAACGTATCGACCGGCTTGCCGTCGTCGAGTTGAAACGCGGCGAAAGCGTCGCGTCCCACCAGCACCACGCGACCCTCGACGACACACGCCGGATAGAGCCAGTCGCCGCGCGGCAGCTTCCACAACAGGTGGCCATCGAGTGCGTCGAGGCACTGCAATTCATCGGCATCGCGCGGCGCGATGATCGCCCGGCCCTCGGCCATCAGCGGCGCTGAGTCCAGCCAGCGCGAGGTTTCGTCCGACTCATCGAGCTGCATGATCTGCGGGTTGGGCCGCTGGAACATCGCTAGGCGCGGGTCCATCGAATCGGCGGAAACGGTCGAGCGATACTGATGTCCCCACAGCAACACGCGACGAATGGGATCGATCGCGACGACGGCCCCCGACGATGTCGGACAGACCAGAATGCCGTCCGCGAACGAGGGGCTGAGTCCCGACAACCGCCGCAGCGGATGAGATGTCAGCGGCCGATCGGTCTCGATCAGAGTCTGTGACCAGTCGAGCCGCACTGCGCTGCGATCCGTCTCCTGTTCGAGCACCAGCAATCGCAGATCGCCCTTCACTTCGGCGAGGCAATACAACCGGCCGTTCAACGGCAGCGGTGGCCCGAGAAAGAAGTGGCCCGACAACTCGACCGGCTTCGCGCCGCGCGGCCCACCCGCCTCCCACAGCATTCGGCCACCGGCCAGATCGTAGGCGACCAGCTTGCTGGCGATGGCCGAATCGGGGATGCCCCGCATCAGGTTCGCGGTGCTGGTCGCCGTGTCGAGTTCTTCCAAAGCGAACACGGTCTGACCGTCACTGCTCAGCGTTCCTGCCGCACCATCACGAAACAGACGCCGCCGCAAATGAGACGACAGCGATGACGAGACGACCGCGTTGACATCGCGCACCTCGCCCGCTCGCGTCTCGATGTTGCGGTTGTTCCAAAGCCGAACGAGCGTTCCGTCGGAGAGAGCCGAACGCCAGAGAAACTCGCCGGTACGCAGACTGACCGCAGTGACATCGCTGATCGTGCGATAGACGACCACGTCGCCAATCACCAGCGGCTGCGCGGCGGGAATCGCGAGGCGACCCTCGTCGCGCAGAGCCAACTGCTCTTTCGCGAGCAATCCCTCAAGCTGCGTTCGTCGCTGACGATCGGCATCGGCCCGACCATCGAGCGCCAGATGCTCGAACAAGGAAACTCGCCAACGATCGCCGCCGACCGGACTGGCGGGAACTGCCGACTCGTTGCGCGATGGACCTCCACCCGGCATCGTCCACGACTCGACCAGCACCTGCGACATCCGAACCGTTGGCCCGAGGATCGACGCCAGCCACTTCGGGGCCTCCTCGTCGCGCGCAAACAACTTCACGTCGCGACCGCCGACTCGCAGCGTGTTCCCCTGCGCGAGCAGCTTCAAATCTTTCAGCGTCGCGAGGCTGCGGTCGGCTCGCCCCGCGCGGCTCCAGCACGCGGCCAGGTTCAGCAGCAACGAGGGCGTTCGTTTCTGAGCGGCCACCGGGTGGCCTCGCAATGTTTCCAGCAGCAGCGCCGCTTCGAGCGGCCGATTGCAGTCCGAAGCCCGCGCGGCCAGCAACACCACCGCTTCAAACCCGGCATTCGTCAGCGAGAACCGTCGCGCCACGGCCGCGATCCGCTCGTAGTCATCGTCCTCCTGCGCGGCGGTCAGTTCGTCGCGCGCGGTCGCTCCATAATCGAGTTCATACGCCGCACGCCCTTCCGCCGGCAGAGCCTTGAGTAACCGCAGGGCCACCCCCTTCACACCGCCGCGCCCGTCGCGGTCATCTCGCCCTGTTTGGTTGTCTCGAACGTCACGGCCATCCTGCCGGAAGTTCTGCTCGACGAAGAAGTCTTCGTCACGATCCAACACTGACTGCAACAGTTGCGCGGCCGGATGAAACTGCTGCTTCTCGATGGCTCGCCGCGCCTCATCCAGCGCCCGCAAGACCTCGCGATGCGGAGCCACGGTCAACCGCGAACCGGACGAGTCGCGATCCGGATCCTGCGCGCGGATCGAGGTCGCGAGCAACGCCCCCCAACCGACCAGCAACAGCAACACCAATGACCAGAACCGACGCATCGCCTTCTCCGCCGGAACAGACTCCAAGACTGGCGAACAAGATACCCGAAGAGGCCCGCCATTGTCAGGAGATGCCGTACGTCTTCGTCGTGCCGTTCGTGTGGATTCGTCTGAGTCGTGGCTACTTGGTTGCCAAAGTTCGTTGTGAACAAGCCAAGATGCGGGGCTGTTTTTAACGTAGCCATCATCGTTCCGCGTGATGAGCCTTTTGAGATCAGACGCCCACTTGAGAAAGGCTCATCACGCGGAGCGATGATGGCTACGTTGGCCTGAAGTGGCACCTCGCGTGGATTCGCTCGATTCCCGGTCGTATCCTGCGCAGCGTTCTCGAATTGACATTCGCCATCAGGAGCGGTTCGCCATGTCCCTCATCAAACGACTCGTCGCGGTCAGCTACGCGCCGCCGGCTCACGACCATCACAGTCTCGGTGTGAACTTGAAGCCGCTGCGCGAGCAGGTGCTGCGGATCGCCGAGCAGGAGCGGCCCGACTTCATCTGCTTCCCCGAAATCTGTGCGTGCAGCGGTGTCATCGCGGAGACGGTCAAGTACGCGCCGGAACTCGAACCGTTCGCGGCGGC
>JAYUFF010000464.1:0-2019 GCA_043738825.1 Schlesneria sp. | reverse complement strand
GAGATCGTGAAGCAGTACCTCGACGACCAGGAGCCGCTGGTCGGTCGCTGCGCGTTGGAACTGTGCCTGAGTCGATCTCCGCAAAGCCTCGACTGGTCGCCGCTGTTGCCGAGTCTGGCGAAGCGACTCGGTGGTCCAGACCGCTTCAATCGCGCGCTGGCGGCGGGAGTCGTGGCCCGACTCGACGAGAAGCAGATGGTTGCGATCTCTGAGGAAGCGACGAAGGTCGGCGTCCGCGCCGTCGTGAGCTATGCCGCTGGTTGGCTGAGCCGCACGTCGGACGAGGCGGCGCGGATTCGCAGCGTCGTCCCCTCGCTGGCCGTGGCGGTGCTCAAGAAGAAGGAGAACACCGTCGATTTGAAACTCGATGCCGTCCGGCTGCTGCAACGGGCGCTGGGAGACTTGGGACCGTCGGCCGCTCACGCGCCGGTCTTCGATGGTTATGCGAGCGGCATTGATCTCGATCCGTTCGAGCGGGAACTCGATCCGTTGCGAGTCCAGCTCGCCGAGATCTATCCGACGGGCGACGCGAAGCTGGACCGCGAGTTGATTCGGTTGCTGGCGATGCTCACGTCGTACAGCAGCAAGCTGGTCGATGCCGTCTGCGACAAACTGACCGAGGAATCGGACCCGCTCGACGACGTGCATCATCTGGTCGCGATCGCCCGGCTGCCGATGACGCACTCCGTCAAACAGCGCGATGCACTCGTGAAGTCGCTCGTCCATCTGGAGGCCAAGGTCGCCGCGAAGAAGCTGCCGCAGGATGCCAGTTGGAGCGACCGCGTCAAAGAGGCGTGGGTCGCGCTCGCGCTGGCCGACGACTTCCTCGCCGGATCGCTTGTCAGTCATCCGGCCTTCGGTCGGCCGGGTCATACGATTTTTTTGAACCAGATGCCGCCGCAGTTGCTCGCCGTCGCGCGAGCCGCGTTCGCGAAGCAGATTGCCGCCGACAAGGACTATGCCTGGACCAACGAAGTCATCTTCGCACTGGCCGACTCTGACGAGGCCGCTCATCGCGAGTTGATCCGCGCGCAGTTCGACCGCTTCACCGTGCGCGGCGGCGTGCTCGTCATTCTCAGCCGCAATCCCGTTCCGGCCGACCGGGCGAAGTTCATCGCGGGCCTCGACTGGTCACAGACCGAAGTCCTGTCGGCCTGCCTGTCGGCGCTGGAGCAACTCGGATCGAGCAACCAGCCGGATGAGCAACTCGCGCTGCTGAAGTCGCTCCGCCGGCTCGGGGCCGACGAACGTGAGTACGCCGCGCGCGAGATCGTCGTTGCGCTGCTGGAACGCAACAACGGACAGCGCTTTCCGTTCGTGACCGGCAAGCCGGGACATCGGCCTCAACCCGAGACGCTCGCGCAATGGACCGCGTGGTGTCAGCAGAAGTGGCCGACGGAAACGGCCGCCCAACTCGGAGGCAACGAGGCCGAAATCGCGAAACTGAAGACGATGCTGGGCGAAGTCGATTGGAAATCGGGCAACGCCGCGCGGGGAGCCGAACTCTACGTCAAGCGTTCCTGCACGCAGTGCCACGGCGCGAAAGGGGCACTCGGCCCCGACCTGTCGGGCGCGGCGAGTCGTTTCTCCAAGGAAGACCTCTTCACCGCCATCGTCCTCCCGAGTCGTGACGTTCCGGCCCGCTACCAGACCACCATCGTGCAGACGACCTCGGGAAAAGTTTACTCGGGCCTGATCGTCTACGAGTCGGTCGATGGTTTTTTGATCCGCAACGGAACGGGGCAGACGTTCCGCATCGAAACCCATCAAATCGACGAACGCCGCAAGTCGCCGGTCTCACTGATGCCGATGGGGCTGCTCAAAGACTTCAGGGCCGCCGACTACGCCGACTTGTTGGCTCACCTGCAAACTCTGAACGTCGCCAAGACAGCGGCCAGCGATGGCGGCAAGAGCGAGTAATTCGCCAGGCCGCTCGTCGCTTCAAGCGGCCCTGTGCTCAAAGCAGGGCCACCGCCTGTTTCAAATGGGGGTGCCACGGTCACGGAGCTTCGACGTGGC
>JAYUFF010000463.1:0-5362 GCA_043738825.1 Schlesneria sp. | reverse complement strand
TCACCCGCAGCGTCAGCGAGGGCTTCAAATAGGCGGGGAAACGACTCAATCGACGGCGGAGAGTTCTCCCGCGTGGCGGGTGTCGTAACCGGGGAGTTTTCCGAGGAGTTCGCGGTACTCGGGAGATTGGATGACGCGGACGAGCGACTGGATGCGCGGGTCGGCTTCCATCGCGCGAGTGAAGCACAGGTCGTAGCCTTCCGTGCGCACGGGCAGGAACCGCAGACCGGCTTCCTCGGCGACCAGTTGCAGGCAGACACCGGCGTCGGCCCAACCGCAGCGGATCGCTTCGGCCACGCCGCGATGGTCTCGCGCCTGACGACGCGGAGCGGGGCGGTTCGACAACAATTCGTCGAGGCACTGCCGCGCGCCGGTGCCGGGTTCGCGCCCGATCCACGTCACGCGATCGCGCAGCAGACTGCGAACCGAGCGTGAGCTAATGCCGCTTCCCACGGCGATGCCATCCTCCCACGAGGTGACTCGCAGCAGCCGCGCGGGTTGATCGACGATCTGTTTCACCGACGACGCATTGCCGCCGTGTTCGTCCGCCACCGCCAAGTGGACTCCCGCCACATGGACCATGCCCTGCTGGAGCAGTTCCAACGCCTGAAGACTGGATCGGGGAAACACGAGCATCCGATAGCCGGTCGCGCGTTCATAAATTCGTGCGAGTAAACCAGCCGCCGGATCACAACCTGCCATCACGAGCGTGCTCTCGGCAAGACGGACTCGCGCGGACGTGGACTCGGGTTCTCCGAGGCCGTCGTGCGGGATCTCGCCCAGCGGTGTCGCTTCGACGGGATAGAAGAGTAGCCGCCCGTTGACGTGGCCACACCAATAGCGACCGGACTCGTGGGACGAAGGCCAAGCCCACGTCGAGACCATGTGGCGCGAGAGAGTCGCTGCCGGGCTGAACAACTCCTCGACCGAGCACTCCAACACCGCCGCCAACGCCAGCGCGGCGGCCACCGACGGAACCAGCCGACTCACCTCGATGGCGCTAACCGCCGCGCGAGAGATTCCCGCACGTTCGGCCAGTTCAGCCTGACTCCATCCGCGCGCGAGGCGTCTGGTCTTGATGCGGTTCTGTCCCGGTTCGGTTGCTGGCATGATCGTATCACACTACTCTTGCATCCTGTCTCGCGACAAGTGTCGGGGCGAGAATCGGGTTTGCCATCGCAGAAAGGTTCGTCATGTTGCCGCGTTTCAACCGCCGAGCTTTCACTCTGATTGAACTGCTCGTCGTGATTGCCATTATCGCAATGCTTGTTGCGCTGCTGTTGCCCGCCGTGCAGCAGGCGCGCGAGGCGGCGCGGCGGACTCAGTGTCGGAACCATCTCAAACAGTTGGGCCTCGCGCTGAACAACTATCACGATGTGCATCTGTGCTTCCCGCCGGGGCGACTGCGCAGCCTGGTCGATGGACAGGGACGCTGCTTCTCGGCGTATGCGTATTTGCTGCCGTACCTCGATGCCGCGACGCTTTACCAGCAGATTAACTTCGACGCGAACCCGGAAGACGCCGTGAATGCGGTGGCTCTGGAGCAGACGATTCCGTTCTTTCTCTGCCCGAGCGATCAGTTCCGCAAGCTGCAGGGGAACAGTGCCGTTCACAACTATCCGCTCTGCACGGGCAGCACGTTGTCGCTGTCGCCGCGCAATCCGGGCGGCGTCCGCGTCACCGGCCTCTTCTATGAGAACTCATCGGTGCGGTTCGGCGATGTCAGTGATGGCTCCAGCCAGACGGTCTGCATCAGTGAGACGATCAAGTCGGAGGGAGGCCCCGCCGTCTGGGATGGCACGAGCAAAACCAATGGCTTCGTCCTGACGACCGGCTGCGACAACGCGACGACGTGCCCCGAACTGACCGACTACGCAACGCAATGCCACGGAGGCGGCCAGGCTCTACAACAAACGCGAGGCAGCCGCTGGCTATACGGCGCGCCGGGGCACTCGATGTACAACCACCTGCGCCCGCCCAACAGTTTCGACATCGACTGTCGCGGCGGCCTGCCGCATAGCATTCGGACGAACCCCGCGTGGGATCGCCTCTCGCTGAACGTGGCCGCCCGCAGTCGTCACATCGGCGGCGTTCACGCCCTGTTCGTCGATGGACACGTTCAATTCGTCAGCGAGAACATCAATCAAGCGACCTGGCTGTCCCTCGGCAGTCGCAACGGCGGCGAAGTTGTGGGAGAGTTCTGAGCATGACCAACGATGTGATTCTGACCGTGCTGATCTTCGCGTTTGCCGTTCTCTACTCGTCGGTGGGCCATGCGGGGGCGACGGGGTATCAGGCGGCGATGGCGATCATGGGTGTGGCTCCGCCGGTGATGAAGATTTCGGCGCTGGTGCTCAACATTCCCGTGGCCATCATTGGGACCGTGAGGTTCGCGAAAGCCGGGTTGCTGCCGTGGCGATTGCTCTGGCCGTTTGCAGTGGCTTCGGTGCCGGCCGCTTACATTGGAGGAATGCTCACGCTGCCCAGCCTGCTGTTCAAACAAGCGATTGGCGTGATGCTGTTCCTCGCCGCTGCGAAGCTGCTCATTCAACCGGGGGAGGAGAAGTCGGAGACGACCTCGCCACCGCCGCTGTACCTGTCGCTGCCGGTGGGAGCGGGGATCGGCCTGCTGGCGGGACTGACCGGAACGGGCGGCGGCGTGCTGCTCACGCCGGTTCTGCTCTTCATGCGGTGGGCGAAAACACGCGAGGCGGCGGGGGTGTCGGTCGCGTTCATTCTGTTGAACTCCATCTCGGGCTTGATCGGGCAACGAGCTTCGTACTCCGCATTGCCGCCCACGATCTGGCTCTGGATGGCGGCCGTGATCGTCGGCGGTCTGCTCGGCACGCAACTCGGCACGCGCCATCTGGCTGCTCCCGCCATGCGGCGAATGCTCGGCGTCGTACTGGTCATCGCGGGGGCGAAGATGTTTCTGGATCCGGTCAAATCCAAGGCTGCTCCACCGCCAGTCCGCTCAACCACGCACTTTGTAGCCCATCTCGCCAAGCAGTTTGCGTAGCCGTTCGAGGTGGTCGCCCTGAACTTCGAGCGACTCGCCGTCGAGTGTCCCTCCCGCGCCGCACGCATTCTTGAGTCGAGCCAGCAGCGCGGGAAAATCGTTCGCCTCGGCCGCCAATCCGCGCACGACGGTCACGACCTTACCCTTCTTGCGCTTCTCAACGGCCAGCTTCGCCGTCTGCTTGCTCGGTGGGATCAAGCTCGATGGCGCTGGGACCGGCGGACACGAACATTCGCTCTCCGGCTTGTCGCACCGCACGCAAACCGGCGGTCGATCCCAAGGCGTTCCGGCAAACAGGCCCATGTCGTTGGCTTTCGTTTGGTGGCAGTTGCGATCTCGTGGCGGATTCTATACCTCGCACGGGGGAAAACGGACCTGCCGAACCGTTCGGGCTGGTACTCGCCGAATGTAGGCTTGTCGCTCCGCCGACAAGCATTCCCGCCGGCGGATCGACGGGACGACAGCTTGGAGGGCAAGAATGTCTGTTTGACCGGAGTCTGACATGTCGAATACAATCAGCGGCGACCGATACGTTGGTCGCCTCCCGCCTCGTCAAAGTTTGCCGCCGGTTCGTCGTTCTTGATCGGGTTCAGCCGTTGAGACGACTCCCCCCTGAAGGAGATTCATCATGTTTCGACTCGATCTTGGTTCGACCGGTCGCTACTGCGATGGGATGAGTCGCCGGAGTTTTGTCCAAGTGGGACTGGCCGGAATGGCCTCGGTTGGATTGCCGCAAATCCTGCGGGCGAAAGAGGTTTCTGTCGAACGCGGCGGCACCTCGAAGAATACGTCCGTCATCCTGATCTGGCTCGATGGTGGGCCGAGTCACCTCGACCTGTACGACCTCAAGCCACAGGCTCCCGCCGAATACAGGGGCCTCTGGAACCCGATCAAAACCAATGTCGATGGCTTTGAGATCAGCGAACTGTTCCCGCTCCAAGCCAAGTGCGCGGACAAGTTCTCGCTGGTGCGGTCGCTCTACCACAACAACGGCGACCATTTTGCCGGTGGCCATCTGATGCTGACCGGTCGCGGCGGGGCGAGCGGGGCGGACACGCAGGGCAAGTCGCCGTTTGTCGGGTCCGTCGCCACCAAGGCGACCGGGGCGAGGCAACCCGGCATGCCGCCGTATGTCGCCGTGCCGTATGCGGCGAGCATCGGCCTGCGACCGGGATACTTCGGAGCCAACTATGTCGGTGCCGCGTACAACCCGTTCGAGACGGACGGCGATCCCAATGCGGCGACCTTCAACGTGCAAAACATTCAGATGCCGGGTGGCATGACGGTTGGTCGGCTCGACGACCGCACCACTCTCGCCAAGGGATTCGACAAACTGCGGAAGGACGTTGATGCCAGCGGCCTCCTCGATTCAATGGACCGCTTTGACCGGCAGGCAATGGACCTCGTGACCGGCCCCGCCGCACGACGAGCCTTCGACATCGGACTGGAAGACCCGCGCCTGCGAGACCGCTATGGAAGACACAGTTGGGGCCAAAGCACGCTCCTCGCGCGGCGGCTCGTCGAGGCCGGCAGCACGTTTGTCACGGTTCATTTCGGCGGCTGGGACCACCACTGGGACTTGAAGACCGGGATGGAGCGTTATCTGCCCATCGTCGATGCGGCGGTCTCGGCCCTGTTGGAAGACCTGTCACAGCGAGGACTGTCCGACAATGTCCTCGTGATGTTGTGTGGCGAGTTCAGCCGCACGCCGCGCATGAACGACGGCGGGAACGGCGGTGCTCCGATGAGCATGGGCACGCCCGGCCGTGACCACTGGGGCAACGCGATGTTCTGCCTGCTGGGCGGTGGCGGAGTGAAGGGGGGCCGCATCGTCGGCTCAACCAACCGTCTGGGAGAAGTTCCGCAAGACAGACCGATCACCCCGGCCGACATTCATCACACGATGTTCCAGGTGCTGGGAGTCGATCCGCACGTCAACTTCCTCAATCACAGCGGTCGTCCGGTTGCGGCGCTCGAACCCGGCGCGGTGATTCAAGAGTTGTTCTGAGGTTTGCTGCGGGATTTTTTTACCGCTGCTTTCTCGTCAACGCGATCCCACGCTCGGCGTGGGATCGCGTTGACGCTCGGCGTCGAGATTGATACCTCACGCGGTCGTCGATGAGACATTCTTGGTGAGCCGGGCGGCGTCAGCCCAATGGCACTCACTTTACCCCAGTAACCCGAAGTGTCAGCGAGGGAAACAAAGGAAAGCGCCTCTTGTCATCGCCCTCGCTGACGCTGCGGGTGAATGGCACTCACTTTAGGTAGCCACGGTCGCCAGACCGTGGGATTTTGCGGTCACGGTGCGATCCCCACGCTCTGGCGAGCGTGGCTACGAATCTA
>JAYUFF010000462.1:0-5363 GCA_043738825.1 Schlesneria sp. | reverse complement strand
GACCAAAGGGGACGGTCCCGTGCGCCACTCCCACGGCAGGCTCGCCCCGGCAGGCCACAGCGTCGTCAGCCACAGCGTCGTCAGCCACATTTGGGGCGCGTCGGCCGAATGGCACTCACTTTAGATTCGTAGCCACGCTCGCCAGAGCGTGGGGTCCATTCAGCGTCTCGCCCACGTTCTGGCGAACGTGGCTACGACAACAACCCCCATCCTTAGCTGTGACAAAGCGCTAGCCGTTCAAAACCCGATCTCTGGCACGGCGATCCCGACAGCAGGTGTGGCATCAGCCGACGGAGAACGGTCGACCTGTTGGGCCGGATACCACCTTCACAGGGCTACCCCCCTGACTCCTAACCCGCGACCTCTCCTTCCCGAGTTCCATCATGAAGTTCCTGGTTCGACACGACCGATTGATTGCCATCGTCGGCACCGCCGTGTTGACGGTGGGGTTCTTCTGCGGCGTCCTGCGACCGGGGCAGTTGAAGGCGAAGGCTCTTCAGGTGGAGGTCTCGCAAACTCAAGCACAACTGACTTCGCTGCCCGTGCAGATTGCGGAGCGAGAACACCTGCAAACCAAACTCGAAGAGCGACGCGAACAGACCGAACGATTGGCGACGATGGTCCCGTCGCAGGTTGAAGTTTCTGACGTTCTGCACGAGGTGGCTCAGTTGGCCAAGCACTCTCAGGTGATGATCACGCGCTTGGAGCCGCTGCCGCAGAATGACTTGGCGTCGTACTCGGCCCTGCCGTTTTCGCTCGGTTGCAAGGGTGAGTTCGCTCGCGTCACGAAGTTCCTGTCGGGCTTGGAGACTCAGGCGCGACTGGTGACATTCGGGGAAGTGACACTGACACGCGCTGCCGACTCCAAAGACCGGCAGGTTCAGGCGAGTGTCAGCTTTAGTGTTTATTCCCGGCACGCAAAATCTGCCCGGGTTGCCGGGAATGCCACCAGCCGGGGCGCGTTGTCGTCCGATAACTGATGCAACCCGCAAAGTTTGACGGCGGGAGTTCGTTCCCCAACCTAGACTGAACCTGGCAGTTGCTGCCGATCTGTGGATCTCAATTCAACTCGGACCCGATCACCATGCAAGACCTCTGGACGCGATTCCAGCGCGACTTGACTTTGAACTGGAAAAAGACTGCCGCTCTGGGTGTCCTCTTTCTGTTCGGGTGTTGCTTCTGGCTTCCGATGTTGACTCGCGCCGCAGTGCCTCGTCAGGCAGTGGCGGCAGTTCCCGCGAATCCCAACGCGAATCAGGCTGCCACCGAACCCAACATCGTTGGTGTCGCCGACAAGGATACGTTTTGGTCGAGCCTGTCCAAGTCTCTGACCAACGATTCGTTGTTCCATCCGGCCGAGATGTCCTCGACGACGCGAGACCCCTTCTCGCAGGACGAGAGTCAGTCTCCCTTGCCGGTGTTGTTTGCCGAGGACCGCAACGTGGAAGTTGCCGTCACACCGGTCGCGATCTCGGAGGTGGCTCCCACGGGGTTGGAACTTCGCAGCACGATGATCGGCCGCACACGACGAGTGGCCATCATCAACGGACAGCTCTATCACGTCGGCCGGGAGTTGATGGCGAACGGTCACAGTTTTCGATTGGCTTCGATCGAGTCGCATCGAGTCGTGCTGACATCGGGCGACCAGAACTTTGAATTGACGCTGGCTCGTCCGCAGTTGGCGGACGTGCTGAACAAAGATCGCGCTGTGGACCTCTCCGCACCGCGCACCCCCTAACCGCGTGTTGAAAAACGTGGCTTGGACGCCTCGTCCGAGCGACAACCAATTGGAAACGGACGGACGGACGGGGCGTCCATCCTACGGTTGTTCAACAGGCTGCTAAGGCTAACGGCTGGAAATGATCTATTCACCCACACCAACCCGCAGCGTGAGCGAGGGAATCGGCCCGCCGTCCCTCGCTCACGCTGCGGGTTAGTGTTGCTCAAACAACTCCGACCGAACGGTCACGGATGACCCATGAATCGACACGCTTCTTCTTTTCGAGTTGCCTTGACCGCGCTGCTGCTCGCCATCGGGTTGCCGCTGCTGGTGTTCTGTGCCGCGAACGTGAGACACCGCCAACTTCAATCGCGCTCGAATCCGCGCTGGGCAACCTTCGCCAAGACGACCGGCTCGCGCGAGGCCACGCTGGCGAAGCCGCCCGCTCCCGTGAAAGCGGAGTCCAAGCCGAGCGACTCGACCGGTGTCACCGCGAAACTGGCGAGTCACATCAAGGACATGACTGGCTCGGCAACGGGAAGCTCACCGATTGAGATGCCCGTCTCGAATCCGTCGGCCTCGACTCCGCGACCCGCGCAGACTCAAACGGCCGGCGTTCCCTCGCGATCCTGGTCCGACAGCCGCGACGCGGCATCGTCGAAGTCTGTGGCAAGTGTCCCCCCGCCCGATGACGATCTCACGCCGCAGGCTGCCGCGCGACGAGCGGTCGTCGAAGTGGAGAGTCGTCCCCAGGTGATGTTTCGCCCCTTGAACGGCGGCACGTCCCGGATCGCTTCCAAGTCGGATCAACTCGAAACTCAAATCGCCGGGATGCAGCGACGGCTCGATCAACTCGCGCAGGTTCAGGTGGACAAGCAGCTCTCGGACTTCGATCGAGCCGCGACGTTGTTGCAACAACTCCAGCAGGCCCAGTCGGCGCAGCAGGCTCCGACCGCAGGCCCGTTCGTTCCGGCTCCCACGGCCGCACCGGCCCCTGCTCGCGCCCCAATTCGGACGACTGCGCCGACGGCGGTCGAGTCGTCCGCGCGGCGCGGTTCCATCGGTTCGGAGAGCGGCTCCCAGGGGCGCGAAGGCACGATCAAAATCTTTCCGGGCGAGGGGTCCGACGACGACGAAAAGTTCTCGCTGCAAGTTCACGATGCGGAACTGACGCAGGTGCTCGACATGCTCGGTCAACTGGCGGGCGTGAACATTCTGCCGAGTGCCAGCGTGGAGGGCCGTGTCTCGCTGAACTTGCAGGACGTGACCGTTGATCGCGCACTCGAAGCGATTCTCAAATCGCGCGGCTTCGTCCACGAGCGCGAGAACGATTTCATCTACGTCAAATCGGCGGCCGAAGTCGCCCAGTTCAAGCTGCTGAACCGCAAACTCATCACGAAGGTTTACCAGCCCAATTACATCAGCGCGAATGAACTGAGCAAATTGCTGACGCCGATCATGACGAAGGGGATTGGCGCTCATTCCGTGACCTCCCCGCCGCAGATCGGCATCGCCAAGACGCCGGAGAATGGCGGCGGCGACGGCCTCGCCCAGCGCGACGCACTGCTCGTGCAAGACTATGCGGAGGTGATCGAGCAGATCGACCGGGTCATCATCGAAATGGACGTGCCGCCGCTGCAGGTCATCATCGAGGCGAAGATCCTGAACGTGACGCTGTCGGATTCGATGGAGTTCGGCGTCAACTTCGCGATGCTCAACGGCAGTCAGAAACAACTCGTGACGAGCGGCAACGGCGCGACGCTCGGCGGTTCGGCGGGCTTTCCCAACGCGCCGGCACTTGTGCCTCCCGTCGGTGACTTCGTGGCGAACACGGCCGGCTTGAAGTACGGCTTCATCTCGGGGGATGTCACCGGTTTCATCAAGGCGTTGGAAAACATCGCCGACACCAGCCTTGTTGCGGCACCGCAGATCCGCGTGCTCAACAAACAGAAGGCCGAGATGATCATCGGCAACCGGTTGAGCTACAAGACGCTCGCCTTCAACGGGACGCAAACGGTCGAGAACGTGCAGTTCCTGGACTCCGGCACCAAGTTGTTGTTCCGGCCGTTCATCTCGCCCGACGGCCTCGTGCGGCTGGAGGTTCACCCGGAACGCAGTTCGGCCACGATCAACAAGGAAACCGGACTGCCGAATCAGGAGACGACCGAAGTCACGACAAACATCATGGTCCGCGATGGCACCACCGTGGTCATCGGTGGTCTGATCTCCGAGGAGACGACCGAGTCGATCGATCGAGTTCCCTTTCTGGGCGCGATCCCGGTGGTCGGAGCCGCGTTCCGGAACAAGACGGAACGGACGCACCGCACCGAGCTGATCGTGCTGATCACGCCGCGAATCGTCACGGAACCGGAAGCGGCCATCGAAGGGGAGTGCCTGCGGGTCGAGACCGAGAACCGCGCCGCCAACTTCCGCGACAACCTCTCGCCCATCAACCGCCAGAATCTGACGCGCGGCCACTACGAACGAGCCGAGGATTTCTACGCTCAAGGCAACCTGTTGAAGGCCCGTCAGCAAGTCGATGCGGCGCTGCACCAGAACAAGTCCGACCTCGACTCGCTGCGACTGAAGCACAAGATCGAGCAGGCCACTCGCGAACAACAGGCCAAAGCCTGGAAGTGGCCGCTGAACGCGCGAGCCACCGACCGCGCCGCGCGACGCTGACGTGGCACGGAACCTGTCCCGAGTTTTGAAACCGCCACCGGCCGAGCCTCCGTCCCTGTCGGCCGAGACACGTCCGCCTCCACCTTCACGTCCCCCACCGTCTTGTAAACGTGAGTCGTCTTGATGAGCGGTTTGTCGTTCGCGGTCTTGGCGTCGTAGTCAACTCCCGATGTGACGGAAATCTTCAGTAAGAGGAGGCTTAGGAGCGGGTTCGTAACAACTTCCCGACGCGCGTAGTCCGGACCCCTTGGTCCGGACGAGGCCATTACCAATCGTCGTTGATGAATTCGTCCGGACCAAGGGGTCCGGACTACGTCACCTCGAATCGGGAAGTTATTGCGATCCCGTTCCTTAGCCCAGCGACGCAGAGACAACTCCATCGAAAGCGAAGATTCATCATTACCGTTCTTTCTTCCAAAACTGGTGAGCAGTCTCGGAGTACGTTGGGGGTCATGAAACTCAACTACTCCGGAACTCAACATCAGGGTTATGGGGAGCAACGAAAATAACTCGCTCTCGCTCGTATCGACGCCCGTCATCCATCATGGCTCCGGCTAAGAAGCTGAGTTTGAATCCGGAACACGGGTGGCCGTAGGTGCGTCCTTCGATCAACCCAGGCAACCGACGGATGATCAACCAAGCGTGCTGGACTTGGGAGTTTGCGAGACCGGCCTTGTGAAGCTGATCGCTGAATCTGTCCACAGCCAACCGTTCCGCCACGTCTTGCGGACGATCAAAGGCAGAGCTGACGTTCTCAGCCAAGAGATCAATTTGGATTTGATCGAGATCATTGACCAAGAATCCAAACAGCCAATAACCGCCGTATTCTGAATACCGACTGGTGTAGGCACCGAGAAAGTTCGCTAGTGCCCTGTCAGGTCTCAGATTTGGGGTTGATTGACCGGGTTGAAATCGGAGAACCTCTGTTGAACAAGGAGGTTCTGATGAACAAGAAGTATAT
>JAYUFF010000461.1:0-2023 GCA_043738825.1 Schlesneria sp. | reverse complement strand
ATCTTCGCGGCCATTGGCATTCGTCGGCCGCTGCCGAACGCTCGCGATGAGAGTTTGATGCCCGGCGGCATCTGACGCCGCTTGTACTCGTTGCGGTCGAGTTTCTGAGCAACCCAGCGCACGGTCTCGGCGGGGAAGCGCAGGCTGAGCGTCGCGACAGACTCCTCCCGCTCGATCAGCCCTTCGAGGATGCCATCGAGGATCGGATAAGGTGGCAGCGTGTCCTGGTCGAACTGGTCCGGAGCCAACTCCGCGCTGGGAGCTTTTTCAATCACGTTGTGAGGAATCACTTCGCGTTTCTCGCGCACCTCGTTGATGTGGCGGCAGATGGCATAGACATCTTTCTTGAACAGGTCGGCAAGGACCGCGAAACCTCCGGCCATGTCGCCGTAGAGTGTGCAGTAACCAACCGCCAACTCGCTCTTGTTGCCCGTCGCCAGCGCCAGCCAGCCGTGATGGTTGCTGCGGATCATCACGATGGCTCCGCGAATGCGCGCTTGCAGATTCTGCTCGGGCAGCCCGGCCGGAGCCGCCGCCAAATCGTCACCGACCACGGCGAGCGACTCATACGCCTTGTGAACCGCGTCAATCGGAACGACCTGCGCGTCGATGCCGAGTCGCTCGGCGAGTGCCTGCGCGTCATCGACGCTGTGTCCCGTGCTGTAGCGGCTGGGCATCATGATCCCGTGAACATTGGCCGCGCCACACGCTTCGGCGGCGATGTAGGCGGCCAGCGTGCTGTCAACGCCTCCCGACAGACCGAGTACGCAACCGGTGAATCCCGACTTGCGCATGTAGTCCTTCAATCCCAGCACCAGCGCATCGAGCAACTGCGCCGGTTCAGATTCTTCGTGCGGTGAGACGGCGGCGGGCAGGTTCGCGAGGTCGATCACTTCCAGTTGCGAATCGAACCCGGCGAGCTGCGCGACCTTGCTCCCACTCGCATCGAACACGACGCTGTGTCCATCGAAGACGAGATCGTCGTTTCCGCCGACCTGATTGACGAACACGATCGGCTTGCGGTGACGAATGACGTGTCGCTGCAAGATGCCGTCGCGGCGCAGTGGCTTGTTGACCTCAAACGGACTGGCCGAGACGTTGATGAACAGATCGACTCCCTGTGCCGCGAGTTCGGCCACCGGGTCGGGAAACTGAATCGGATCGTTGTGATAGAACGTATCCGGTTCACCCCACCAGGCGTCTTCGCAGATGTGGACTCCCAGCTTCAGACCTTGAAACAAAATCGGTGCGACTCGATCCGCCGGGCGGAAGTAGCGTCGCTCGTCGAACACGTCGTAGTTCGGCAGCAGCAGCTTGTGGATGGTCGCTTGAACTTTTCCGCCAAACAGCAAACTGCACGCATTGGCGATGCGGCCATCGGGAACGTTCCAGTGAGTCGGATGCCCGACAAGCACTCCGATATCGGGATCGACTTCGCCCGCCAGTTTCTCGACGGCCCGGTCGCACGCCGCAACAAAGCCCTCACGCAGCAGCAAATCCTTCGGCGGATAGCCACAGATCACGAGTTCACTGCACACGACTAGCTTCGCGCCGAGCGGCCGCGCGCGATCCACTGCCTCGCGCACCAACCGAGCATTCCCAGTCAGGTCGCCCACCGTCGGATTGAGTTGAGCCAGTGCAATCTTCATGTGGTCATCATCATCTTGTCCCCTCGCCCCGGCTTTGCGGGGAGAGGGTGAGGGTGAGGAGGCTTTTCTTTTCATCGGCGAGAATCAACGCCAATCAATGTTGTCGGGAGCTTTGTGGCCCATCTCTCTTCCGCTATGCTCCCGCACGTCATACGCCTACAGAACGGAGTCGCCATGAACTTAGCTTGCTGGTCAGTATTGGTCCACATCGCGGCGTTGTTTGGTGCGGACGATGCCTCGCGCGTGCTGGTCAAAGTGAACGGGAAGGCCATCACGGCGGGAGATGTCGAGTTCGCCGCGACGACTCAACAGGTGAAGCCCGAGGACCGGGCCGCTCGCGAGCCGCAACTTGTCGAACGTCTGATCGAACGGCA
>JAYUFF010000460.1:0-2024 GCA_043738825.1 Schlesneria sp. | reverse complement strand
GCTTCGCAGATCATCCCCGTCTCGACGACCGCGTCCATCGCGACCTTCATGTTCGGAGCCCAGTTGAGCGAATCGAACACGCGGAACACGTCCATCCCGGCCGCTGCCGCCTCTTTCACGAACTCGACCACGACGTTGTCGGGATAGTTTGTGTAGCCGACCGCGTTCGAGGCCCGCAGCAGCATCTGGAACAGGATGTTCGGGATTTTTTGACGCAGTTGAGTCAACCGGTCCCACGGGCATTCCTTGTTGAACCGCATCGCCGTGTCGAACGTCGCCCCGCCCCACATCTCCAGCGAGAAGAATTGTGGGCAGAGTCGGGCATACGCACTGGCGATGTTCAGCAGATCGTGCGTGCGGAACCGCGTGGCCAGCAGCGACTGATGAGCATCGCGCATCGTGGTGTCGGTGATCAGCAGCCGCTTCTCGGCAAGAACCCACTCGGCAAACTTTTTCGCGGCCTTGTCGTTGCCGAACTCTTTCCGCAGTGCTTCCAGCCGCGTCTTGGTTCCGTCGGGGACCGGTGCGTTCAGATCGAGGTCGGGCAACGGAGCGGGAGTCCGATCAATTTTCGCGGCGGCAGTGGCGTGAACCTTGCCCGTGTTCAGAATCGTGTCAGCGAGGAACGACAGCACCTTCGTAGCGCGGTCCTTGCGCGGCGCGAACTGGAACAGCTCGGGAGTCTCGTCGATGAACCGCGTTGTGAAACCACCGGCCACGAATTTCGGGTGCGTCATGACCTTGATGAGGAACGGAATGTTCGTCTTCACGCCACGGATGCGGAACTCTTGAAGAACTCGCTCCATGCGGGCGGTCGCATCCTGGAACCGACGGCCTCGCACCGAGACCTTCACCAGCAGCGAATCGTAGAACGGGTTGATGACCGCTCCCGAAAACGCACTGCCTCCGTCGAGCCGCACTCCCGCGCCACCGGCCGAACGATAGTGAGAGATGCGACCGTAGTCGGGCATGAAGTTGTTCGTCGGGTCTTCCGAGGTGACACGGCATTGCACCGCGAAGCCGTTCGTTTTGATGTCGGCTTGAGAACCGAGGTTGATCTCGGGATCGGACAACGGCGTTCCCTGAGCGACCAGAATCTGAGACTTCACGATGTCGATGCCGGTCACTTCTTCGGTGACGGTGTGCTCGACCTGGATGCGCGGGTTGACCTCGATGAAGTAGAACTTGTTCGCGTCTGTGTCGAACAGGAACTCGACTGTCCCCGCGTTCTGGTAGCCGACCGCCTTGCCGATCTTGATCGCCGACTCGCAGATCGCATCGCGAATCTTCGGGTCCAAAAACGGAGCCGGCGCGATCTCGACCACTTTCTGATGCCGTCGCTGGACCGAGCAGTCGCGCTCGTAGAGGTGGACGAGGTTTCCGTGCTTGTCGCCGAGCAACTGCACTTCGATGTGACGCGGCTGCGGAATGAATTTCTCGACGAAGATGTCGGGCGATCCGAACGCGGACATTGATTCTCGCTGAGCCGACTCAAACAAGGTCGCGAGATCCTCGGGCTTCAGCACCACGCGCATGCCGCGTCCGCCGCCGCCGTTGGCCGCCTTGAGGATGACCGGGTAGCCAGTCGTCTCCGCCAGCTTCTGCCCGTCGGCGACATCGGCAATCGGTTTCGAGCTGCCTCCCAACACGGGCACACCCGCCACACGAGCCAACTCGCGCGCGGTGATCTTGTTTCCGAGTTGTTCAAGAATCTTGACCGTCGGCCCGACGAAGATGATTCCCGCCGCTTCGCATGCCGCCGCGAGCAGCGGGTTCTCGGAGAGGAATCCGTAACCGGGATGGATCGCATCGACACCCGCCTCTTTCGCGATGCGGATGATCGCGGCGATGTCGAGGTACGCTTTGATCGGCTCGCCCCCCTTGCCGATCTGGTACGCCTCGTCCGCCTTGAAGCGGTGCAGAGCGTACCGATCCTCATGCGTGTAGATGGCGACAGTGCGGATTCGAAGTTCGTGAGCGGATCGAAAAACTCGGATGGCGATTTCACTTCGGTTGGCAACGAG
>JAYUFF010000459.1:0-5375 GCA_043738825.1 Schlesneria sp. | reverse complement strand
CCGCAGATGCTCGCGCAGAACGACTTGATTCGAGCGCAGGCGCTGGGCGACTTCAAACAGTTGCTGCACGGCATGGCCGTCGATACGGCGATGCTCGTGTGGCTCGATGGCAACGCCAATCGCAAGCGGCACCCGAACGAGAATTTCGCGCGGGAGATCATGGAGTTGTTCGCCCTCGGCGTCGGCAACTACACGGAGAAGGATATTCAGGAGGCGGCCCGCTCGTTCAGCGGTTGGCACGTGCGCGAGGGAGCCTTCTGGTTCAACCGGCTCCAGCACGACGACTCGCCGAAAACCGTGTTCGGTCAGACGGGAAACTTCGACGGGGCGCAGATCGTGGACCTGTGTCTGGCTCAGCCCGCGTGTTCTCGCTTCCTGGCCATGAAGTTGCTCAAGACGTTCGTCCTCGCGAACCCGACGGGCGAGATGATCGACGCCGTCGCCGCGCGGCTGCGGCATCACAATCTGGTCTTCGCGCCGGTGATGCGCGAGCTGCTCACGTCGCAGTTGTTTTTCGAGGCCGCTCACCGGCGAGCCGTCATCAAGTCGCCGCTCGATCTGGTGGTCGGGTCGTTGCGGTCGCTGGCTCAAACCGTGAAGTGGCCTCCCGTCGTGAAGATCCTCGCCGATCTCGGGCAGGATGTGTTTGAGCCGCCGTCTGTGAAAGGCTGGGAAGGCGGTCGTTTGTGGGTCAATTCATCATCGCTGCTGATGCGGACGAACTTTGCCACGGCACTCGCGTCTGGCGATCAACTGGCGACGCTGTCGAAGCCGATCATTGATGGAGCGGGCGGTACGAGCGAGTCGGTTGCCTCGCGACTCGATAAGCTGTTGCTCGGCGGAACGGCCGACGAGCGGCTTCGCGCCGATCTGGTCTCGCACCACAAGCAGGCGGAAGGAAACGCCGTGCAGAAGTTGCGCGGGCTGTTGCAACTCGTGGCCTCGCTGCCTGAATATCAATTGATGTAGTGAAAGAAGAAGACCCCTCACCCTAACCCCCTCCCCGCAAAGCCGGGGCGAGGGGACCGGAGAAGCGAAGATGCTGCCTTCATCCACACGACGTGAGTTTCTGCGACAACTCGGAGCGGCGGGAATTGTTTCGCTGGGGGCGATGCCGCCGCGGTTCATGACTCGCGCGGCGGAGGCAGCTTCCGGTGCGGCGGCTCGCGATCAGCGAGTCCTCGTGCTGATTCAAATGGCGGGAGGCAACGACGGGTTGAATACGCTCGTTCCGACCGGCGACCCGGCTTACGAGAAGGCTCGGCCGGGGATTGGGATCAAGAAGGGACAAGCATTGCGGCTCAACGATCAATTCGGGCTGCATCCGAATCTGACTGGGCTGCGTGAACTGTACGACGAAGGGAAGTTGGCGATCGTGCAGGGCGTTGGCTATCCGAACCCGGATCGTTCGCACTTCCGATCGATGGACATCTGGCAGTCGGCCGAACCCGATCGCGCCGAGCCGCGCGATGGCTGGCTCGGCCGTGCGCTCGAATGGCAGTTTGATCGGCAGCCGTTGCTCGCCGAGGCTTTGACGCTGGGCACCGACAAGCTGCCGCTGGCTTTCGTGAGCAGTCGTGTCAACGTACCGACGCTGCGGCGCGTCGAGGACTTTCAATTGTCGGACGGTTCCGGTTCGGCGGCCAATCGAACGCTGACTCGTACGGCACAAAAGCGGCTGGCGGGCGAGGCGGCTTCGTCCGGCAGCGAACTCGACTTTCTGCGGCGAGCGACGACGACGGCTCTCACCAGTGCCGAGCGACTCAAGAGCATGTCGTCGTCTTACAAGACGACGGTCGACTATCCGGGGACCGCACTGGCAAGCCGTCTCAAGCTGATCGCCCAGATGGTGACGGCGGACTTTCCCGCGCGGATGTATTTCGTTTCGCTCGACGGCTTCGACACGCACTCGCAACAGCAGCCGGGGCACGCCGCGCTGATGGCCGAACTGTCGGGAGCGATCCGCGCGTTCGAGCAGGATCTGACCGAGCACAAGCTGAACGATCGAGTGGCCCTCGCGACGTTCTCCGAATTCGGACGCCGCGTCGCCGAGAACGGCAGCCTGGGGACCGATCACGGTGCGGCTTCGATGCTCTTCGCGCTGACTCCGACGGGCAAGGCCGGCCTGCACGGCAAGCATCCAAGTCTGACGGACCTCACCGACGGAGACCTCAAGTTCACGACCGACTTCCGCTCGGTCTACGCCACGCTGCTGGAAAAGTGGCTCGAAATCCCCTCCGAAGGCGTGCTGGGTGGGAAGTTCGAGACGTTGGGGTTTGTTTAGCCCACATTATTCATGGCCTTCTCATGGAGGAAACGGCCTGCCGCACACCAACCCGAAGCGTAAACGAGGGCGAGCCGTGACGACGCCCTCGCTTACGATTCGGGTTATTTGAGGTCCATGAATAATGAGGGCTGAGATTGGGCGGCTCTGCCAGGCCATCCGCGACCTGTTGAATGACACCGGACCGTGAATCGTCGAGCGGTGGAAACTCACTCCGACTGGGTCTGGCCTGAGTCGCTTGACGTAACACTATGTGTGTGTTCTTGTGTCACCCTGCGAGTGCCCGTGATTTCCGATCGGGCCGAAAACAACACTTCTCACAGGGGCATGATGATGAATCGCGCTATTTGTCTATTACTGTTGGCGGGTTGTCTGGTTGTTGGAATCGGTGATTCGGTATTGGCTCAAGTTCCAGCAATGCTGTCAGTTAGCGGACCTGTAAATGCGGCGGATCCGAACAGCTATGTGTACATCGCGTTTACTCCACCTCCGGCGGGGACGATCTACGTGGCGAGATGTCAGGAAGTCGTAATGAACAATCCGATGATGCCGAATTTTAATCCGGCTTTCGGTGCTTTTCGCCCTGCCCCTGGGGCTGGAATAATTACCGGAGCCCTTGCCGCAGGTAATATGGCAGGGATGCCAGTCCACATGGCTACTGTATCAGTCCCCAAGGGGCCGGGTAAATTGTACGCCGTTGAGGTTTACAGTAATACGGCTGGTGTGTTGAGTTACTTTTTCCCTGGCCCCGCGACGGCAGTGTCGAAGTTTGGCAACATGAATCCATGCTTAGCGCTTCCTGTTCCATGAGAATCAGCAGCGAAGATTGTTTCTCAAATCATCCTCCATCGAGAATTCAAACATGGACGTATTCTCTAAACCGAAACGGCGAGGGATGACCTTGATTGAATTGGTTGTCGCTCTGGCAATCATCGGATTGTTAGCGTCGATTATCATGCCCGCCGTGCAGTCTTCCCGTATGACTGCGCGGCGGTTTCAATGTTCGTCTCATCTCAAACAAATCACTCTCGGAGTACTCAACTACGAAAGCGCACACGTGTCGCTTCCCATTTTTCACGCCCACCAATATGGGGCACGCAATGAGCGCTCAGGCTTCTTTTTCGCGCTGTTTCCGTTCATGGAAATCGAGAAGTCGCATGCCTCCAGACGCATTCCACTCCTGACATGTCCTGCTGATTCCCAAGTGGTCGCCGCCCCGTCCGGTCTCTCGTACGTCGTCAACTCAGGGCCGAACATGACGGAGGGGCAATGGTACAATCCAAACGGGATTGTGCGTTTGCCACCGAGTTATTACGGAGAACGTGAATCCGTTTCATTCAGTGAGATTTCGGATGGATTGTCGTCCACAGCCTGTCTTTCCGAGCGATTGAGTACTTTTCCTAATCCCGGCGCGGCGACGGACGCCAACCCCGCCATCCGATATTCGTGGCAGGTGACTGTCCCGATCACGATACCCCTCAACATTTCGCAGGTTGAGGATTTCATCCGACTCTGCGAAGGGGGGCCGCGCGACCTCCACCCTGTGAGATTGGGGGGACCTCACGATTGGCTTACCGCCGACGGTAGCCCGGACAGTCTCTATGCTCATGCGATGCAACCAAACACGCCACTGTGTGAGTCAGCATTGTTCGGAATTCACATATGGGGTCGGCCGGCGACGAGTGCCCACCCCTTCGGTGTGAATCTGTCCCTGATGGATGGGAGTTGCCGATTCATCAACGAGGCGATTGACAGGAACGTGTGGCGTGCGATGGGAACCCGCGACGGAAACGACAAGTCACAATAACGCTCATTTGACGGACGCCAGAGACCGGACTGCGTCGCGCGTGCATACAAGAGTTCGGCTAAACGCTCTGGCCTGTTACGCCTGAACAATTCCCGCCCCCCACGGATGATTGGTGCCTGATGCAACCAGACCTCTTCAACAACCGACTGGCGAATTGGGTTCGCATCGTTGCCACTGCGGGTTCACTTTGCGTTGCCGGATGCGGACATCCGAAGTTTGACCTCCTTGCCGAAGTGAACAAACGATTCCCCGTGCAGACTGAGAAAATCGAAGTTCAGAGGGTGTCGATCAAGAGTGATTCCACTGCGACCGGAGCGGCCTCCATTGCGGCCGGAGAAACAGCGGTCGTTTCCAAAGGAGCGGAAATCACGATCCTCGCCGAAGTATCCGAGCGGGAATGGGGACTCTCAAACGCGCTACAGGTCTGGGATGAGCCGTTACCGATTGTCAATCTTCCACAGCAGCCAAGCGCCTTGGGGAATACTGAACCGAAACAATCACACCCCGCGCTGAACTTTGGCGTGTTTCTGCGTGGGACTGGTGATGCGAAGGTTTTGATTGGTGAGAAGATGCAAATCGGACTGTTTCGAGTTGTTCCTGTACCGGATTCACCGGCGAATCGCAGGGGATTAATCAAGGTAACAATGGCTGCCCCCAAGTCACCCGGCATCTATGTTCTCGATTTTTTTATCGTGAACGGGAGTGCAACAAAGGAGGAAGCTCCTCGCATCGGTTTTATCCCGTTTCATCGCATACTCATGGAAGTGCGATGAAGTGGCAAAGTCCATGAGTTCCGGGAACAGTTCCCGAATGCGAAGGCCCGGAACTTTCTGAGAGTGACGAGTGATTACTGCCCCAGCAACTGCATCATCCGCTCACCCCGAGCGACTTCGGGTTGGTCTCCCTCGGGAGTCAGACCCAACTGGCGGAGCAGGTGTTCGGCTTGCTCGAACGGGCAGTAGCGTTCCCACTTGGCGACGAGTTGTTGGAAGTCGGCATCGCGCAGAGCATCAGCCATCGTGGCGTGATGGTTCAGTTGATGAGCCGGGTTGGAGGCGACGAGCTTCTCGCGACAACGCTCGGCGACTTCGAGCCATCCCGCGCGGCAGGCTTCGACTCCCGCGAGCAGCAAGAACCGATCGCGCACCAAGGTCTGCTGCTTCTCGTCCGACAAGACTGCGAGCTGAACGTAGGCACACATCGCGGTTTCGTGGTCGGGCATGAGAAATTTTTCGTTGTGAGTGCTCAAAGTGTCCCGGACGCTTGGAGCGTCCGGGACACTGG
>JAYUFF010000458.1:0-2026 GCA_043738825.1 Schlesneria sp. | reverse complement strand
TGATCGAAGCCGTCCTGAAGCCGCTCCAAGCCACCGGCACCGATTACACGCTGCTCGCCAACGACGGTCGGACGCTCTGCCGCCTGACCAAAGTCGCCGACATTGCCCTGCTGCGCGAGAGCCTCGCCAAACACTTCAGCCTGAAACCGACCGGCGTTTCATTCGACCAAGAAGCGATGCAACTCAAGATCGAACTCGAATGACGGGGCGATCAGGGCTGAGTGACGATCGACAGCGATTTCCAGCGAGGGCCTCAGGAACGCCAAGGATTCAACACGAGGACGCTGGCAGGCATGTCGGACGCATTGCGGGTGACGAGCGTCATGGAATGATGCTGGGCAGTCGCGGCAATCATGCTATCGAATGCCGACAGTGGGCGACCGGCTTGCTCTGACACCACCACGACTTCCGCCCATGTTGTCGCCACGAACTGGTCAAACGGCAGGATGCGATCCGCGAAGACGCTGAGAATGTTCTCGTTCAGCCATTGTTCCAATTGCAGTCGTCGCTGTCCGTTGGGCAACCTGCGAACGCCGCGAACCAACTCTGCGATGGTGACCGCGCTCAGTCGCAAGGCCTCATCGGGCTGCGCTTCCATCCAAGTCACCAAACCAAGATCGGGTCGCGATTTGATGAGTTCGGAGACCGTACACGTGTCGAGCAGAAACTGCATGGTGTCGAATCACTCGTCAGGAAGGATGTCGAGACTGCGAATGGCTTCGCGCTGACGCAGTTCATCCAAATCGATCTCTCCCTTGGCGGGGCAGGCTCGCAGCGCCGCCAAGAGCGAACGCTGGGGACGATACAACCGGTCGAACTCATCGACGGAGACGACCATGACGACTCGCTTTCCGCAGTCCGTAACGGTCTGCGGGCCGTGCGTCTTCGCCTCACGCACCAACTCGGTGAAACGTGCTCCGGCGTCGCTCAGTGGCCATGTGGTGTTCATGTACAGCGTCTCCTTGTCCCAGCTTCCCGCCTCGCGATTTGCGGCTGACATCACCCCACCAACTCGGGAATTGGCTGGCCTTCGGGCAGGACCATCAGCGGTCGGCGACCGTGGTCGTAGAACGTGTGATGAGGGTCGATGCCGAGCGTGTGGTACATCGTCGAGAGGACACAACCGGGGGAGTACGGTTTGGTAGTGGGATACTCAGCGCGCGCGTCGGTGGTCCCGATGGCCTGACCCATTTTCAAGCCGCCTCCCGCGAAGAGGACGCTCATTGCACCGGGCCAGTGGTCGCGGCCCGATCCGACGTTGATGCGGGGCGTGCGCCCGAACTCGCCCATCGCCATGACGAGCACTTCGTCTTGAAGGCCGCGCACGTAGAGGTCATCGACGAGAGCCGCCACGGCCATGTCGAACTTGGGTAGTAAATTATTTTTCAGTTGGGCGAAGTTGTCGCCGTGAGTGTCCCAGCCGCCGCCCGCCTGCACCGTGATGTAAGTCACTCCCGCTTCGACGAGACGTCGCGCGAGGAGGCAGCTCTGGCCGAGATCGTTGCGACCGTACTTCTCCCTCAGTCGCGGGTCTTCCTTATTGATGTCGAAGGCCCGCAGCGCCTTCTCGCTCGTCACCATCTCGAAGGCGTCGCGGTAGAACTTGTCGAGGCCGACGATGTCCCCCTTCGCATCAATGTCGCGGCGGATCGTGTCGACCTGACCGAGCAACTGCTGGCGGCGTCCGAGCCTCGACAGCGTGGTCTGTCCCGGCAGCTTCATGTTCTTGACCTGGAAGCCCTGATCGTTCGGGTTGCTGTCGGGCGCGAACGGGTTGTACGACGCTCCGAGATACGCCGCCTTGCCGAGTCCCAGTCGGTTCGGCACGTTGCAGTAGGCGGGCATCCCCGGTTCGTTCGGTCCCTTCAGAGCCGCCACGACCGAGCCGCACGAGGGATAAATGTTGTCGCCCACTTCGATCGTCGGCTGGTATCCGGTGAGCATCCACTGCGACGCCATGCCGTGCCCGGCATTCGTATGCGTCGCCGAGCGGACGACCGAAAACTTGTCGAACATTTTTGCCTGC
>JAYUFF010000457.1:0-5379 GCA_043738825.1 Schlesneria sp. | reverse complement strand
GGCCGCAAGGCTTTGGTGGCCAGTTTCCAGAACCACCGTCCTACACGACACTGACCAATCGCTGGAGCGATTCGTGATGAGCCAAGTCAATAGGTGCCATAAATTATCACCTTGCGTCCAGTGATCGGGGTGAGAATTCAAATAGCCCACATACCTGCCGTCTGATTCCTTCCAGTATGTAAACTTGGTTTTCATGAGTTGCAAACCTTCCCTTTTGGGTGCTGAATACGAGCCGATGTTGTTGCCGCATCGAACGGCGGTTGACCATCGAAGGCACGACAGACATTCGAGCGGGAGTCTGTATTGGTTTTGGTTTGCTTCGCCCAACGACCCAGCTCAGCAGCGGCGGGGCACTCGTGAGCTAGGAGTCCCAGAAACCATTCATGCCCCGCCGTCTGCTGCAGCGACTGGTTCGGCGCGCTCGCCAATTTGGTAGATCGTGACTTGGCCGGGCTGCCTGAAGTCTTGCGCGTCCGTGCATGCTAACAGCCGGCCATCCGGCGACCAGGCGAGTCCGACAATTCCGAACTCCGACAACACATGGTCTTTCAACTTCGCCACCTGCTTCCCGCTCATCGACTCCCAAACGATTACCTGCTTCTCGTCGCCGGAGGTGGCCAAGAATCGGCCGTCCGGCGAGAAACTGGCGGCATTGCAAGCCCGTGTGTGTGCGATTGTGGTCCGCACGACTTTCCAGTGGGCGGCCTCAAGGAGAAGGATTTCGCCTTTCTTCTTCGGCCCCGCTCCTGCGGTCACCAGATGTTTGCCATCCGGGCTGAACCCAACCACCATATGGCCCGCGACTCGCCGGACAAGCTTCCTGCTGTCAGCTAACCAGACGGTCACTTGCGTCTCCGACCCGGCGACGACGTGCCGCCCGTCCGGGGAAAACTGCACGACGTAATAATTTTCTTCCTTCCCGGTCAAGGTCGCGAGGTGCGTGGCGTCGTCGGCCCGCCACAGTTTGACGGTCATATCCCAACTGGCCGTGGCGAACTTCGATCCGTCTGGGGCAAAGGCCACGCCCCACACGCCGTTCCCCGCGTGTGCTTCGATCCGCCGGACTACCTGCCCCGTGCGGGCATCCAATTCGGTAACGTGGGGCCCCTGCTCGGCGCACAGGAGACGCTTACCGTCGGGGGAAAAGGCAATGGCATTCACACGGCGGCCGCGCTCTTCATGGCTCCAGAGGAGTTGGTCCGGCAGCTTCCAACAGACTACCTCCCGGATGCAACGGCTGCCCGACATCGGGTCGCCGCCAGCATATGCGAGCATGTCGCCCGACGGCGAGAAGGCGACGGCGTGGCCCCCGTTTTTCAGTGCGGTCAAGCGCGCAGCCACCTGGAACGTGAGCATGAACGAACCCTGCTGCCTCAATGCCCCTCTGCCGTCGAACGTTCAAGTAACTTGCCCGCGATGAACGACGGGAGTCCAATCAACACGCCAACACTTTGAGCCACCAGCGACTGCGGGTCAAGTTGACCGCCTCGTTCGGCGAAACCCGTTGGCCAACAGGTGATCAAGGCGCTGGCAACCTGTGAACTCTCAAGAACTCGCGGCGACACAAACGGCGGCGAACTCTGTTGCTACTTTCCGGAACTTCGCGATGTCGTCGTCGTCGCCGTTCATTTTCTCGGCGCTGACTTCTTTTCCTTTCTCGAACCCGTACTTGCACAGCCACTCACCGGTGTCGCTGCGAACGGCCACGCCGCCGTTTCCGTCATGTCCGGTGAAGGAGAACCAGCACGTCTTCCCATCAACCGCACGGTTCGCACCCGCCGTCGTGACAGTGCCATCCACTTTCATCTCGACCGCGACATCCTTCCACTCGGGGGACTTGGCCAAACCGTCGCGAATGTTCTTCTCCACCACTGCTTTGTCGGGTGTGCCCCCGCAGCCCGCGAGAAGGATCAGACCGATGGCGAACACGACACGAGGCTGGACCACCATGAATGAAGCTCCTTTTGTTTCACGCCTACCCGAACAACATTGCCGAACAGTGAATTGACCCGCGCGCTGGATAACTCAGCCAAGCTGCTGACGCGGGGCTGGTCTTCACGGAGGCAATATGCTGTGCGCCAAAGAGTTCGTCAACGATGCCGTTGCGTGCGATACCGTGTTAGCCGGCGCGCTGGCTAACCCTGATCTCCCGGCGCGCCGGCTAACTCTAGTTATCCGCGCAGGGAAGGATTGATGCCATGACCAGCAATGTCAATTTGGGGGGAACTGCGGAGCAAGGTGTGAATCCCCATGACGTGTCGCCCCCTCAGTCGCGCCAAACAAATCGTGGCGGGAATGGCGCGATCACCCAAGGATGCCCATTGGCTGGGTGCCACTGTTTGGCCGCTGGGGGACAAGCAGTGCTTTGGTTGCGATGCACCTCAGACGACCATGAGCATGGCGGGGTCGCTCCAGTCGCTGGGGCCGGCGCTGCTGATGGCTCGGGGCTGGGTGGCCCGGCTCGCTTTTGAAGTTGAGGCGTGCCACTGCATCGAAGTCCTCGGAGAAGCAGTGTGATCGGACGTGACACTCCTTCGGCACTGCTGCTTCGCAGGCTCCGATGCGGTGGCACGTCACACGTGGCTGGCTGATCAAGTCGGGCCACTCCGCCCAACCGCGAGAGCCGGACGACTTCGCGCGTCTCCGCCTCGGCCTCTTGGTCGAGACATCGAACCAACCGCTGGAAGTACACGTCCGCCACACGCGGATTCTGGAGAGAAGAACTGCCGACGGCTCCGTCCAGTTTGAAGTTGCACAAAATGTAGGGTGGGACCAGCGGCGCTTCGCCGCGTCGGCCCACCATCAATTCTCGAAAGTTTCTTCATGGTGGGCCGGCGCTCGAAGCGAGCTTGTCCCACCCTACTTTGAAACTGGGAAGAGCCGTGAAGAACTGTCGCCGCCGCCTTGACACCGCGTGATCGTGAGAGTCATCTTTGCCAAACGCGATGGCCAGAGGACGCTCGCGGTTCACACGCTTGCAGTTGATCGACCCTCCAAGCCTGACGCGCGAGAAGACGTTCTCAAGGTTGCTCCTTCGCTTGCGCGTCAGGCTTCGATGCGAACGGCAGATTCTTTCACGTTGCTGGCCAAGTCCGATCACACAACAATTGGTTCACACACCAATCGGTTTCGATTGAACAACCTTGGGAGGAGCGAGTCATGGCATCGGATATTGAAGTGACCCCCGCCTCGAAGGGGATGCTGTGGGCCGGATACATCACGAGCACTCTGCCGGTCCTGATGCTGCTCATGAGCGGCGTCATGAAGTTTGTGAAGCCGGATGAGTTTGTGAAGGGCTTCGCCAAGCTCGGGTGGGACGACGGTCTTGCTCTGCCCTTGGGGATCGTGGAGCTTGTCTGCGTCGTCCTCTATGTGATTCCACGCACGTCTGTTCTGGGCGCGATCTTGCTGACGGGTTATCTCGGTGGTGCCACGGCGACTCATGTGCGCATCGGCGATCCGTTCATCGCCCCGGTCATGCTCGGGGTGGTGCTCTGGTTGGGTCTGTATCTGCGCGATGCCCGGCTGCGTGCATTGATTCCGCTGCGAAGTTATACCTCACGCGGCCCAGAGTGAGTCGTTTAACCGCGTGGGCAACGCTCCGCGCGTGAGCGACAGTTCACACTCAAAACACGCGGGGCGATGCCCACGCGGTTCAACAAAAACATCTCACTCAAGGCCGTGTGAGGTATAGCTCGCGTGATGACGAAGTTTTTGTAGCGCAACCGATTTGAGGCAAGGTCCATCAATTCACGAGAAGGAGAAGGCAATGAGCGGAGTTCGGGTTCTGGTCGGCACTCGCAAAGGCGCATTCATTCTGACATCGGACGGCCAGCGCGAGAAGTGGGAGGTCAGCGGTCCACACTTTGGAGGCTGGGAGATCTATCACCTCAAGGGATCGCCGGTTGATCCGAATCGAATCTATGTGTCTCAGTCCAGCGGCTGGTTCGGGCAGATCATCCAGCGCTCGGATGATGGCGGAAAAACTTGGCACCAACCGGGGACTCCCGCCGGGGAACCGACCGCGACTCCGGACGGAATGCCCAAGGGTGAGAGCAACAATTTCGTGTATGACGCGAGTCCGCAAACCGGCACGCCGCTCACGACGCACCAGTGGTACGACGGCACTCAGCACCCGTGGGAGTTCAAACGGGTCTGGCATCTCGAACCCTCGCTAACCGATCCCGAGACCGTCTACGCGGGAGTCGAGGACGCGGCGTTGTTTCGCTCGACCGACGGTGGCCAGTCGTGGCGGGAACTTTCCGGACTGCGCGAGCAACAGGGAGCCAAGTGGGCTCCCGGTGCCGGGGGCATGGGCCTGCACACGATCATTCTGGACCCGAGCAATCCGCAGCGCATCTATGTCGCCATCTCGGCGGCGGGCGCGTTCCGGTCGGACGACGGCGGCAACACTTGGAAGCCGATCAACCGAGGCTTGAAGTCCAATTACATGCCCGACCCGAATGCCGAGGTCGGTTACTGCGTGCATCGCATCGCCATGCACGGGTCTCGCCCGAACGTGCTGTTCATGCAGTTGCACTGGAACGTCATGCGGACCGACGACGCGGGTGAGTCGTGGACGAAAATCAGCGGCAACCTGCCGACCGATTTCGGGTTCCCGATCCAGGTTCACGCGCACGAGCCGGAGACCGTCTATGTCGTTCCAATCAAGAGCGACTCGGAACACTATGTGCCCGAGGGCAGGCTGCGTGTCTACCGCAGCAAGACCGGCGGCAACGAGTGGGAGCCGCTCACGAACGGTCTGCCACAGGAAAACTGCTACGTCAACGTGCTGCGCGACGCGATGTCCGTTGATACGCTCGACAAGTGCGGCGTCTACTTCGGCACCACGGGTGGTCAGGTCTACATGTCGCCCGATGGCGGAGACCACTGGACCGCCATCGTCCGCGACCTTCCCGCCGTGGTCTCCGTCGAGGTTCAGACGCTGCCATGACGACCGCCCTGATTCGAGTCGTGCTTCCCTATCATCTGCGAACGCTCGCAAAAGTCGGTGCCGAGGTGCAGCTCGATGTCGAGGGACCGGTCACGCAGCGCTCGGTCCTCGACGCACTCGAAGCCCGCTATCCCATGCTGCGCGGCACGATCCGAGACCACGTGACACACCAGCGCCGCCCGTTCCTGCGGTACTTCGTCTGCGCAGAGGACTGGTCCCACGAACTGCCGGACGCCCCATTGCCCGATGCCGTCGCGTCGGGAGTGGAACCCGTTCTGATCATCGGGGCCATTGCAGGCGGCTAACAGCCTGTTGAAACCGGAACGTCGGGTGGGACCAGCGGCGCTTCGACGCGCCGGCCCACCATGAAACACCGCGACTTCTCATGGTGGGCCGGCGCTCGAAACGAGCTTGTCCCACCCTAC
>JAYUFF010000456.1:0-5379 GCA_043738825.1 Schlesneria sp. | reverse complement strand
AGCTTACCCAACGACCACGCTGCCGCTCCACGGACGAGGGGTGAGGAATCTTGAAGAGCCTCAATGAGACACGGGATCGCCGACGAATCGCCTCGATTGCCGAGCACGATCGCGGCGTTGCGGCGCAGCCCGTCGAAGCCCGGTCGTTCGAGCGGCGTCTTCGCGAACCGAGCGCCAAACTCCTCGCGAGTCATCCGCAACAGATCGACACAGTCGGCGGGGTTGAGGTCGGGTTGAGGCTGAAACGCCGGTTCATTGCTGCGTGGAGCTTTGCGATTCCACGGGCAGACATCTTGGCAGAGATCGCACCCGAACAGCCACTCACCGACGCCGTCGCGCAGTGCGAGCGGGATCGGCGTCTTGAGTTCAATCGTCAGGTACGAGATGCACTTTCTCGCGTCGAGGACATACGGCTCCGGAAACGCATCCGTCGGACAAACATCGAGGCACCGAGTACACGTCCCGCAGTGAGCCGTCTCGTGCGGCGCGTCGGCTTCCAGTTCGATGTCGGTCAGCAACCCGGCGAGCAGCAACCAGCTTCCCGCTCGCGTGTTGATGAGCATCGTGTTTTTGCCGAACCAGCCAAGCCCGGCCAACCGCGCGAAGTCCCGCTCCAACAGCGGAGCCGTATCCACCACGCCGCGCGTCGTGCATCCGGGCCGCTTCGCATGCAGGAAGTCGCTCAGTTGTCGCAGCTTCTCGCGCAGCAAGTCGTGATAGTCCGCCGTCCCCCACGCGTACCGAGCGACTCGCCCTTCGTTCGCCTCCGTCGCGCGAGGCTCTTCCGTCCGGTAGTTGATCGCCAGCATGACCACGCTGCGCACGGAGGGCGACACGTTTCGAGGATGTTCGTAGGCCGCTTCGCGTCGCGGCAGGTACTGCATCTCCCCCGCGAATCCCGCACGAAGCCACTCGTGCAACTTCGGCAGGCCGGGCGGCGAGACTGCGGGAGCAACGCCCACCAATTCAAAGCCGATCCGTCGCGCTTCAACCTTCAGCGCGTGCGTCAGCCCTCTTGTCCCCTCGCCCCCGTCTGCGGGGGAGAGGGTTAGGGTGAGGGGGCCTTTCGGCGCAGTGGCTCCGTGAATCGCAACAGTCTCTCGAAGGGAGTCACTCACAACATCGATACCAATCAGTTGCGGTGTAGTTCAGCACTCGGGTCGCTCTGGCGAGAGGCTTCGCTCGCCAGTGGGTCTTGAAGACACTGGCAGCCCAAGGCTGCCGCCAGTGCCACCCGACGTTTAGCCGCAACGCCAACGGCGTGCGTGCGATCAACGATTCGTCCGCGTCCGCTCCCACGCCGTTGGCGTTGGGGCTAAACGTTTGAGCGTCTCATTTCTTGCCGGGCGGAGTATAGCCAGCAACTGTCTGCCCGTCTGATGACCGTGCCCGCCCCCACTTGGCACCCAGCAAATCGGCAGCGGTGAAGGTCACCAGATTGAGAACCCAGAACCAAACCGGACACGGCAACATGAGCATGTTAGCGACGGCCGCAAACAGCAGAATCGAGCCAACCACGTTGCCGTGTGCGGGATGCCTCCCCGGCCCAAGTCGTGTTGCCGCCCATGAGCCTGCGAACACGGCCAGTCCCCATCCGGCCGCAGCGATCACGAAAGCATCCGCCGGAAGTTGGGCAATGTGAGCCTTGCAAGCCTCAATGTCGTGAAGATCGACTCCGGGAGCAGGCGGATAGACGACGGCCCACACGACCTCGGTGCCCACGATAAAGAACATGGCCGCCACGAGGCCCGCGATGACAGCCAACACGCTGCGAACAATGGAACCAATCATTTTCCTGCACTTCCCCAAGCTCGACATCAGTACTGGTGGTCATGGGCTGAATCTAGCAGTGTCGAGGCGCTGTCAACAAGGCGCGGCTAAATCGCACGTGGCGAGACAAACTGTCGGCGGGTAGGATCGTGTTTGTCCTCGAAAGATCCGAACGGGAGATTTGGCATGAGCGAGATTGTGTTCCTCGTTGAGGAAGCGGCGGAGGGGGGCTTCACCGCGAAGGCTCTCGGCGAGTCGATCATCACGGAAGCGGATGATCTGGCAGAACTCCGCTCCAACGTGAGAGATGCCGTGCAGTGCCATTTTGAGATCGAGGCACAACGGCCGAAGGTGATCCGCCTGCACTTTGTTCGCGACGAGGTCATCGCCACATGAAGCTGCCGCGTGATCTCTCGGGACGTGATCTGGCGGCGGCTCTTGTGAAGCTTGGCTATCGCGTGACGCGGCAGACCGGCAGTCACATGCGTCTGACGACCGAGGCCGGTGGCGAACATCAGGTCACGATTCCGGACCACGATGCGCTGAAAGTTGGCACGCTGAACGCCATCCTGCGAGAAGTCACCGAGCATGCCGGAATCACGCGCGACGAATTGTTGAATCTGCTGTTTGACTGAACCGTTGGGCACGCGGGTGCCACTGGCGGTGGCTTTGAGCCGCCAGTGTTTTTCAAAGTACACTGGCGAGCGAAGCCCCTCGCCAGTGGCACCCGGCGCGATTCGGAGCTTCGCAAACGCCGAACTCTTCGGGGCGATCGCTTCGCTCGCGACAACGCTACCCAGCCACTCAGCCCAAACTGGAGAAGCACGTTCCACACAATGGCCTGGCAACAGTCGTTGTCTCCTGGCTGCCGCACTTATGGCAATGCTTCTCGCGATAACTATTGTTCTTATACTTGGCCCATTCCTTAAAGCAGTTCTCACACAGTGGCTTCTTGGGCGTGAATCCAATTTGTCCGCGACAACGGATACAGAATCCCTGCGTCGATGGCCGTGTGGAGTTTTCAAACTTCACTTCGTCGAAGATCGACTTCGTTTCCTGCCATGCGTCAAGAAAGACTTCCCGATCGTCTTCCTTGGTAACGAGCACACCCATTTCGCGGTTGTTCTTCTCCGAGAACTCGTACATGTTCATGGAGCCGATGACAGCCAACCGTTCGTTGAGATAGCACTTCGCGTGCAGGTTCTTCATGAAACACAGTTTGACATTCGTCAGTTGTTCAAGCTTCGCGCGTTCATTCGGATGAAGCTCATCCTTACCGTAAAAAATGTAGGTCTTGACGCCGCGAGCATCAGCATCTCGAAGCCGATTCAAAAACGCAGCTGAAAGACGCAAATATGGAGAAACAAGGGCGAGTTGCTTTACTGCTGTACGGATGACTTCTTCAACGTGATATGCAATCGCGTGGGTTGTCAGAAACTTTGCCATGAACTTTCTTATCTCCGCATGGGTTTCATTTGCGTCGGAAGACTCATCGTCTGACTGATGTACTCGCCAGTATCACGACTATTCGTCGCCGCCGGTGTCGAGGACCGCTAGGAACGCCTTCTGCGGGATTTCGACCTGGCCGAATTGCTTCATCCGCTTTTTGCCTTCCTTCTGCTTTTCGAGCAGCTTGCGTTTGCGGCTGATGTCGCCGCCGTAGCACTTGGCGGTCACGTCCTTCCTCACGGCCGGAACTAATCCGACCAGTTCTCAACTCGCAAGCCGGGAACGCGCGCGAAGTCGGTGACGTTTCGCGTAACGACGGTCGCGTCGTGGGCCAAAGCGATTGCGGCAATCCGCAGATCGTTGCCTCGCACTCCCAGCTTCAGGGACTGCAGGCTGTCAAAGCGATCAATCGAGTCCTCGGTGAAAGACAGCAGGCGGAACTGATTCAGTTCCACAACGGTCTCCAGCAAGTTGTGATAAGCGCGAGCCAGTTGTTCCTTCGTCTTTTGCCGACGCAGCAGGGTGTACCAGCCGGTCAGTTGCTCCTCGACTGTGATGGCCGTTGTGGCGAGTGTGTTCAAGGCTTGTTGCAGCATCTTCTGAACGACCGGCGGATGGCCGCGCCGATAGAGCGTCAACGTATCCGTATCCAAGACGTACAGGCTCATGGCAGCCCGTCCTCCCGATCGCGTTGCTGACGGAATTCCTCAATCGCTTGGCACCAGTCGTCGAACAGCGGGTCGTCCTTCAAATCACCCGCAAAACGAGCCAACGGATTCTCGTCGAGGGGACTCGGTTCGACACAGACGACTTCCGCGTCGGCAGGCAGGACGGATGCGAACCGATCCCGCCAGAGCCGTAGTGATTCCTCAGCGGTGTCGCCTTCCACGGCAAACGTTTGTGCAGCAGCACTCCTAGCCCGGAAACGATTTCCTGCCAGACGTTCAATCAGCACTGGTATTTGCATGGTCTGCCTCCAACAGAAGTTGCGAAGCCGCGTTGATTCCTTCGCGGTGGTATGTGCTGACGACAATTCGCGCGGGCCTCGGCCAAACATCGTCGCATAGTCAGCGACTTCTGGCGACTTCAAAACCGCCGACCCAAGAGCAAGAGACTGCCCACCTGCTATTCTGACGCACGCACCTTCAAGTCGAAGAACCCCTCACCCTAGCCCTCTCCCCGCTAGGCCGGGGCGAGGGGACAAGATGGAAGAACTGAAGACAAGGTGGGGGACTACTCGTCGCCGCCGGTGTCGAGGACTGCTAGGAAGGCTTTCTGTGGGATTTCGACCGCGCCGAATTGCTTCATGCGCTTCTTGCCTTCCTTCTGCTTCTCGAGCAGCTTTCGCTTACGAGAAATGTCGCCGCCGTAGCACTTGGCGGTCACGTCTTTTCTCACGGCCGAGATCGTTTCGCGGGCGATGATTCGCGCGCTGAGGGCTGCCTGGATCGGGATCTCGAACTGGTGGCGGGAGATCTGTTCCTTGAGCTTCTTGCAGAGCTGGCGGCCTCGACGTTCGGCCTGCGAGCGGTGGACGATGCAGGCGAGGGCATCGACCTTCTCGCCCTTCACGAGGACATCCATCTTGACGAGGTCGGCCGCGCGGAAGCCGATGATTTCGTAGTCCATCGTGCCGTAGCCGGCGGTGATGCTCTTCAACTTGTCGTACATGTCGAACACGATTTCGGCCAGTGGCAGTTCGTAGACGAGCTGCGCGCGGTTGGGGCCGAGGTAATCGGTTGTCTTGTAGACGCCGCGCCGATCGGCGCTCAATTGCATGATCGCGCCGATGCGGTCGGTCGGCAGGATGAAGTTCACCTTGGCGATCGGCTCGCGGAACTCGTCGATCTGGCCGGTGTCGGGGACGTCCTGCGGACTGTCGATCCGCACGACCTCGCCCGTGTTCTTGAGCAACTCGTAGGTGACGTTCGGTGCTGTCTGGATCAGATCGACGTTGGCTTCCTGCTCCAGACGCTGCTGGATGATCTCCATGTGCAGCATGCCGAGGAAGCCGCAGCGGAACCCGAAGCCGAGCGCCTCGGAGGTGTCGGGCGCGAATGAGAAGCTGGCGTCGTTGAGACTCATGCGCATCAGCTCTTCGCGCAGGTTCTCGAAGTCGGTCGCGTCGAGCGGGTACATGCCGCAGAAGACCATTTGCTG
>JAYUFF010000455.1:0-5382 GCA_043738825.1 Schlesneria sp. | reverse complement strand
ACCTCACCGACGAACAAGTCCGCAATCTGTTCGCCTATCTCCGCAGCACGCAGCCGCTCAATGATTAATCGTTTGTCCGCCGTTTCAAATTGATGAAGAGGCCGATCATGGACTTGGTGACGTTGTTGTTGACGGGAGTCGGCGCGCCGGCCGCCACGTTGTTGTTGAAGTGGTGGCTGAAGGGCAACGACGCGGCCGACATTCCCGTCGATCTGGGTGAGGAAGTCGGCAAGTCGCTTCTCAAGATTGCCGCCGACAAGATCAAGGACGTGCTGGGGCAGAACAAGGCGAAGCGGGAGTTTGAGAACCTCGGAGAGAAGCTCGCCACGAAGCTGCTGCCGCTGTTCGAGGAGGCGACGAAGCGAGGCGACTGCGACGCGAAGAAGGTGATTGACGAGTTGCAGTTCACGTTGGGAACGAAGCCGACGCCCGGTTTGCTCGTCAAGGAGAACCTCGACCCCGCCCGGATCGCCGCCGAAATGCGGGCTCGCCATCAGGTCGATGCGACAAAGTTCACCACTGCCGAACGTGATCTGTACGAGATGGCACTCGACCAATCTGTGCGGCATCTGGTCAATCTGGCGGCGGCGCTGCCGAAGTTTCAGATCGCGGTGGCGAAGGAAAGTCTGGAGCGACTGAGCCGGATTGGAGACGATCTCGATCAGGTGCTGGAGACCGTGCAGCGGATCGAGCAGTCGGTGGTGAAGGACTCGGCCGATGCGGCGGCGCGGTACGAGGCCGACTATCGGCAGGCGCTGATTCGGAAGCTCGATTACCTCGAACTGTTCGGAGCCGACATCCCACCGGAGGCCAAGACGCATTCGCTCTCGGTCGCGTATGTGTCGCTCAATTTGCAGCGGGGGGGAGCGATGGAGGACGAGACGACATCGCTGCCGGTGGAAGATGTACTAAATCAAATGCGACCAGATTCAGGGAGACTTTTGATTCGAGGTGAAGCAGGCAGTGGCAAAAGCACGCTGTTTAGATGGAGCGCAATTCAGGCTGCGGTGGGATACAAGCTTGCAATTGAGGGGGAGGAGCATGTGCTTATCGGTGGCAGAACATTCCGCCGACATCGATTCGCAGTCGATACGCGCGGTTTTGTGGACCACATTGATTTCGACATGCGAGTATCTTTGGAGTTGCCATCCAAAACGCCGCCCGAGCCGGCCATGTGGACGCGATGGTATGCCCGCATCCCCTTCCTCATCCGACTGCGTGATTTCACCGATGGAAAGCTCCCCTCTCCCGACAAGTTTCCGGAGTTGATCGCGAAGGAGATTGGCAGTCCTCCGGCCGATTGGGTGTTGGAGGTGCTGAAGGCGGGGCGGGGGATCGTGCTGCTGGATGGGGTTGATGAGATTCCGGGCGCGAAGCGGGATGCCTTGCGGGGGGAGATCAAGGCGATCGTCGAAGCCTATCGGGATAACTATTTCCTCGTCAGCACGCGGCCGCAGGCGGTGGAGGAGGGTTGGCTCGCGGGGGAAGGGTTTCGCGAGGCGACGGTCAATCCGATGAACGATCGGGACAAGTCGGAGTTGATCGACAAGTGGCATCAGGCGGTCGGTGAGGAACTGCGGCGGCGCGGGGAGCATGATCCGAAGCTGGAGGGGATGGCCGAGCGGTTGAAGGGGAAGCTACGTGAGACGCCTTCGATCAATCTGCTGGCCAAGTATCCGCTCCTGGCGTCGATGATCTGTGCTTTTCACCGGCGGAACAACGAGCATCTGCCGGCCAGCGAGGTGGAACTGGTCGAGCGGCTCTGCTTCATGCTGCTCGACGACCGGGACCGGTTGAGCGGGCTGCGGAACGAGGCGCTTCCCGACGATTACTCGAAGCTCGAATACCGGCACAAGAAGCTGATCGTGCAGGACCTGGCGTATCACATGCTGGTCCACAAGGGGGAATCGTCGCTGGCGAAGGACGACGCGCTCGACCAGGTACGGGATCGTCTGTCCCGGCTGGGCAAACCGGTCGATCCGCAAATCATCCTGACGGCCCTGATCGAGCGGAGCGGGATGCTGCGGGAGCCGGTGCCGGGACGGATCGACTTCCTGCACAATGCGTTCAAGGAATATCTGACCGCGCTGCGTCTCGTCGAAGAAGGCGCGGACCGCCCGCTTGCGGATCATTGGAATGATGCCGAATGGCTGCCGGTGATCCTGTACGCGGCGGCGACGGAGAAGCAGGGCTTCGCCACGGGGTTGATCACGAAGGTGCTCGGACAAAACGCTAGGGGTCCGATCCGGCGGGCGATGAGATCCATTAAGCCCACGCAGATTGGCATTGAAGTTCGTTGGCGACAGCTTATTGCTCTGCGATGCCGTGCAGTGGCGTTAGATGTTGATCCAGCATTGCAACAAATACTCGACATTCAGCGATCGGCCCTATTACCGCCATCAAATCTGACGGACGCAGAGGCCCTCGCGGCGGTCGGTGATCTGGCCATCCGAGAATTGGCCTGGAGTGAGAAGCTGACCAAGGAGGAACGAGCCGCTTCTGTCCGGGCTCTGCGACTGATCGGGACTGAATCGGCGCTGTCGATCTTGCGCGGGTATTTGAACGAGACCAGTCTGGACGTCCTCGAAGAACTGGCTCAGGGGTTCAATCCGCTCGAAATCCCCGCCGTTCTGCAGATGGTCCAGGAACCGTACGACGCTGAAAAGCTGAAGAAGCAGCAGAACATTCGTCGGCAGATTGTGAACCTGGCCCCGCTGTCTGGCCTGAGTGGACTGAGCGAACTCAACCTCTATGGGACAAGAGTGACGGACCTGTCCCCGCTGTCGGGCCTGAGCGGTCTAAGGACGCTTTATCTCGATGGGACGGGAGTGACGGACCTGTCCGCGCTATCGGAATTGAGCGGTCTGATTACGCTCGGCCTCATTGGGACGGGAGTGACGGACCTGTCCCCACTGTCGGGTCTGAGCGGTCTGACCTTGCTCAGCTTCAGTAATACGAAGGTGAGCGACGTGTCTCCGCTGTCGGGTCTGAGTGGTCTGATCTCGCTCGGCCTAAGTAGCACGAAAGTGAGTGACCTGTCCCCGCTGTCGGGGTTGACGAACCTCGGGACGATCCGGCTGAGCGAGGGGGCGGACGTGACGGTTCCGGCGTCGCTGGAAAAGGCCGTGCGGCGAGAATGAGACCGGCCGGGACGGTTGGGACGGGCGCTGCCGCGTGTTCGGCCGGCCTGCCCCCTGATCGCAAACGGAGAGCATCAAGTCTGACTGAGCCGTCGGGGAGGCTCATTGGCTCGCCCCCGCCGAAATCGCATGCCCGGCAGAAGTGCTCCCCCGCTAAACCAAAGGCTGGAATTGCGGAGCGACTTTGGTAATCGTGTTGGTGGTGTCGTGTCACCCGGTCGGCACTTCAGTTCGGGGTCGACTCTCTTCCGATGGAAAGGACCAGCCCATGAGTTATGTGACGTTGACGGTGCGGGATGGCGTGCGGAGTGTGCATGGGGAGGTGCATGGGAGCACGGCGGATCGGTTGGTGGCGGCGTTGTCGGCGGAGCCGGAGACGATCGAGGAGTTGGAGATGGCGTTTCGAAGATGGGGGCCGGGATGACGGTCCGTTTTGAGGACCGGCCAGGCACTACTGTACGACGCACAAACTCTGAGAACCGAAATCGAGAACGTGAACCATGCCCAAAGTCATCTTCACTCCAAACCTGCAATGCCATCTCGTGGAGCCGCGCGGTCGTTATGCCGGGACAACGGTGAAAGAGGCTTTGGACGATGTGTTTGCGACGGAGACGGTCCTGCGCGAGCATGTGCTCGACGAACGAGGGCGTCTGCGGCCGAAAGTGATCGTGTTCATCAATGGGAGACCATTGCAAGATCGCGTCCGGTTGTCAGATCCCGTGCGCGAGCAGAGCGAAGTGTGGGTGATGCAGACATAGGGAGGGGGAGTGGATGGTGGATAGCCCGAAAGAAGCGTTTGTCTTTACTCTTGCCATACACTATCCGCCGTCCACTCAACAACAAAACCGGTACATCGAGCCAGTTGTGGATCGCGACGTGCCCAAGGAGCATCATGGCCAAGAAGAAAAGTGTTCCACCTCCCGCGGCGAAGGAAGTTCGTGAGGCGGCTCTGCGGGTGATGCGACCGACGTTGGAACCGGTCACAGCGAAGCAACTGGCGGGGTTGTTGGCGTCATCGTTCAAGCTGGCCGAGACGGTGTTCATCCCGATTCTCGACGAGTGCGTCACGAGTGGTGAACTGCATGCAATTCCGCCCGCCACTGCGAAGGGAAAGCCTCGGTACTGGGATCGTGATCTGGCTGAGTTTGGTCGCGGACTGATCGTGCGGACGCTGGACAAGAAGGGACCGCTGCCGAAGGCCAAGGTGCAAACGGCGGTCAAGGTGATCGGAACCGATCTGTTTGAGCGGGCGTTCCAATCGTTGATCGACTCGCGAAGCGTGTGTGAGCATCCGCCGGTCGGCAAATCGAAGGTGGCGAAGTACGGGACGCAGCCCCCTTCGCCAGAACTTTACCTGAAGGATGTGGGGACGCAGTTGTCGAAGGTCGTCGGCCAACTGACGGCCGTCGGTGTCAAACGGGATGCGTTGCAAGCGGCTGTCTGGCAACTGCTCGCTGAGACCGGCCTGTCGGTTCCCGCGGGAGCCTCGTCGCGCGGCGCGGCGACATTCTCACCGGTTGCCCCGCTCGACCTGTTGCGGCTGATGCGGCAGGTGGAACCGGGGGCCGAGCGGGGCGCGCTGGTCTCGGCGCGAGACCTCCGCCGGGTGGCAAATCTCGAAAAGGCCGAGTTCGATCGCGCGGTACTGGCGCTGGCGCAGCAGGGACGATTGATGCTGCATCACCACGACCACGCGAGTCATCTCAGCGAGGCGGATCGTGACGAACTCGTGACGGACGGCGCGGGCCACTACTATGTCGGCATGGCTCTGCGCCGGGTCGAGGTCTGAATCGCACCGAAGGACTTTCGATGAATCCGTTTCGTGAGGTGATCGTCTCGGACCCGTGGCGGGCGGCGGCGGTCGATGTGCCCGAGATTCAGAAGGCGGTGTTCGATGAGTGTCTGCGCGGCGTCGAGCATGTGCGTCTCACAAAACATTCGGCGGCGCTGTTGATCCACGGCGGAGCGGGAGCGGGGAAGACGCACCTCCTCAGTCGGCTCCGCTCGCATCTGACACTCAAGGCCCCGACGGCGACCGATCGCGACGAGTGCCTCTTCGTCTGGGTGCGGCTTCAGGCCAGCCCGCGCATGATCTGGCGCGTCGTCCGCCGCACGTTGGTCGAGGACTGGTTCCGCCCGGTGCGCGATCAGCGGACGCAGTTCGAGCGCATCCTGTTTCACCGACTGGCGGAGATTCGCATCGCCGAGGGAGACCTCGAACCGTGGTACGAGTACATGCTGG